>SKHQ01000060.1 GCA_007116915.1 Candidatus Methanomethylophilaceae archaeon | reverse complement strand
TTGACTATATCTGCCATTTCCTTCACCTCACGTTGGATCCCAGGAACTTGGCGACCTCTCCAAGGGTCGTGTACCTCGAAGTGTTCAGTATCATCGCGTCCTCGATGCGCTCAGGCTTGATGCCCTCCATTTCCTTGGGCACACCCACGAAGACTTTGAGTCTGCGGTAGGCATCTCTGCCCCTGGGCTGCTTGAAAGGTATCATTCCGCGCACGGTCCTCTTCATTATAAGGTCGGCGCGGCGGGGGTTGTACGGGCCCTTGCGTATCTTGCCGAGATCATCGATCTGCTTGTAATCAGTGAATGTGCGGTACTTATCACCGGTGACTAGCACGTCACGGGCGTTAAGGATGACCACCTCTTCACCTTCTAGTATCTTTTTGGCGACCACGCTGGAGAGCCTACCAAGGATGTGATCCCTTCCATCGATTATTGTAACCATCAGAAATCACCCCATTATCCTTACTTTAGAGCCCTTGGGGTTCTCTTCCATGAGCTCCCTTATGGTCATTCCCTTGCCACCAGCACCCTCGATCTCGGCCAAGGCCCTCTCGGAGAAGCTGTAAGCTGCAACTGTCAATTTCTTGTCTAGGGAACCGGCCGCTAACACCTTTCCGGGGACCAGAATGGTCTCACCGTCCTTGGTGTTCCGCTCGAGATTGCTGAGGTTGACTTCCGCCCAATTTCTCTTGGGTTTCTCCAGCCTCTTAGCAATGTCTCGCCAGATAGCGGCTCCGTTCTCTCTGTTAGTTGCCTTCAGGTCGAATATGAGGGCAACCAGGTTCGGATCCGTTTTGAAGTTCCTCTTCATTTGTCTGACTCTCCCGACATTGTTGGGTGACGCACCAATAAGAATGTTGTTTATAAATCTTTCCAACCGCCGCAGCTTGCAAAAAACTTCGTCAGTACACGAATGATGCGGCATTGGTTTATTAAATAACCTGTCTCTTGATAGAAACACCGGGCTATCTGTCCAAATCAGATACAGGTATATATGATAGATTGATAACTAAAAAGCTCTTCGGGTGAATAGATGATTAGGTTTGGTCCAGCTGGTATTCCGCTTTCTTGTAAAGGTCGCACGTTAAAGGATGGTATAGAGGATGTCCACAATCTCGGCCTCGGCGCTCTCGAGGTCCAGATGGTGAGAACCAACACCCTCGACCGCTATCCGGAGGAGGAGGAGATAGGCCTAACTCTGGCCGATCTCGAGGGAGGGCTGGTTGTGGAGCTCATCAAGGATGATGGCTCGGATGACATGCCCGTCAGTGACCCGACCGCAGTGGTGGAAGAGGAGGATATCCTGGTCTGCATGGGTTCCGGTGTTACCAACAGCTACAAGGACCTCCTAAGCATCGGTGCACTGGCAAGAAAGCTCGACGTGTCGCTCTCCATGCACACTCCGTACTACATGGACCTCGGCGCCCGTAATGAACTATCCGGCAAATGTATGGACTCGATCCGGTGGTCGGCATTCATGACCCATGCCCTGCAAGGTGATATCGTGGTCACTCACATGGGATTGTACAACGGTCGCGGTAAGAAGGAGACGTCCGATCTGATAATAGAATCCCTCAGCGATATCATGGCCTGGTGGGAGGATAACAATATCGCCCCAAGACTGGGATTGGAGATATCCGGTAGGCAGGAGGTGTTCGGAAACCTCGATGAGATATTGGAGATATGTGACGTTGTGGACAACGTCGTTCCGGTCGTCAACTTCCCCCATCACCACGCTCGTGAGGGCGGTACTCTGATGGAGGCTGCTGACTTCTCCGATCTACTGGACAGAGTACATGAATATGTAGGGGGAAGGTTCCATGCCCACTTTGCTGGTGTGGAGCATGACAATTACAACGAGAAGCGCCTGACGCCCATAAAGAAGGGCGATCTCAGGTTCGAACCTTTGGCCGAGGCTTTGGTGGAGAAGAGGCCGGAGATAACGATAATATCGAGCTCACCTCTACTCGAGCATGACGCCATGTACATGAAGGTGATACACGAGCGTGTACTCACCAAGCGCGTCGCCAAGGCCCTCCGTAAGAAGGGCAAGGTCATCGAAGAGACGATCGATGACGAGTATGAGGACGAGGAAGAGGTATGAGGAAGGCGAACTCCTACATCCTGGAGGAGATAGCGAAATCCCTCGAGGAGATACCCGACGAGGCCGTGGACCAGGTCACTGACCTTTTGGCCGCGGCCCGGAAGGTGTTCATCTACGGAGCGGGACGCTCCGGTCTGGCAGGGAAGTTCTTAGCCGTACGTCTGGTACAGCTGGGCATGGACGTGCATTTCGTCGGAGATATGACCACTCCCATCGTCGGTGACGGTGACCTCACGATCATAATATCCAATACCGGTGAGACCATGTCTGCGGTGCAGACCGCTAACATATCCCGTCGTCTCGGATCAAAAGTGGTGGGCGTGACCTCGGAACCGAGCAGCAAACTGGCGCATGCTTCGAACATGGTCATATGCATACCTCAGGTATGCAACGGTGACAAGAAGGAGCAAGCCCCGCTAGGTACGCTCTTCGAGAACTCGGCGGTGATATTCTTCGACAGTCTCATACCGCTTCTGATGAAAAGATTGGAGCAGGACGAGAACGCCATGCGTCATCGTCATGCGATCTGGGTCTAGCCGCGGTACGGGTCCTGATGAAGGTCCCAATAAATGCCCATCGGCCTGGTCTCAACCTTCCCATCTATGAGACAGTAGGCCTCCATCTCCCGCCGTACCGGGTCGAGGACCAGTGCACTGTGGTGAGGCATGTTGAACGCCCCCTCCTGAGTGCTTATATCGGTGTCGGACATGAAACAACCGATGCCCGGATGCGAATGGTACCATCCTACGATGGAATAATCGAAATCCAGATCGTCCAGGGATTCGAATAGGCCTTCGAGCGCGTCATGGTCGAAACGGACATGGTACTCACTGGCCTCAAGTTCCGTGGTGACGACATCGCGCGTCATCGCATATTCCTTACCTTGCCACTCGAAACGGCCGCCCATCATCAGACCCATGACCTCATGTGAACGCCTCATCCCCTCCAGGGCATGGTTGCGCATCTTCTCCTCGGCGATTCTCTGCACATACAAAGGCAGGAAATCGCGGTTTTCATGGTATATCTCGTTCATCCGGTCGGTGAACCAACGGTGGTTGGAGATCCTCTCCTCCAAGGGAGGAGGCCTTTCCCGCGGTCGGGATTCGTTCCAGGACGTTATCTTTGCTGGCATCTCTCCACGATCCTTGGTCTGGCCTTTATGATCGTAGGGCCTTGGTCTATACGGTTGCGATTGAAGTACTGCGCTGCGGCGGTGCAGCTTTCCGTACCGAATGGGTTGGAGGGGTTGGGGTTGGTCAGCAATGATTCCACGGATTTGATGAACGACAACAGTGTGGAGTTGAACGTCCAACCGTCAAGTTGCTTGATGCATACGAAACCGCCGTCCTCTGGCATCATGATGTTGGGGTGGAACACCGGGGTCCGCCATCGGACACGCGGTTTCTCGAACGGATACTCGCGGTCGATGGTCATCGAGAAACGATGGTTGCGTCTCTTTACCACTCTGCCTCCCAATATCGAGGGGCCGACCACATTGTTCATCTCCACGTCGACAGAGACCGGCAGTTCGTTAAGAGGTCCATCCGGAGTGAGTACGGCTCCCAGATAACGGGAGCAGGCCTCCAGCTCGTTGCGGAGGCGGGTCGCCAGTATATCAGGGGGCAGAGGCACCCTTAACCACCTTCAGGGTCAGGGATCAGCTCGAGGACATCCTCGTTCTTCAACCCGGCATCCATCACAGTCGACTGGCCCTTGAGCAGTTTCTTGCCCCGGCGCAGCACATAGGCTCCCGCCTCCTTGTTCCAGAACTCGGCGGAACCCTCGATTATATCCTCGATCGTGGTGTGCGGTTCCAACTCCATGTTGAGGGTGGAACCGTTCTCAGCATTCCTTATGGTCACTTCGATGGTCAAAACCTATCACCGTCCTCAAATCCATACTACAAGCATTTAACGTGGTCGCTACATGAACACTACATCCCGTGATTGGGGCAATCCTCGTCTATATCCAACTCCAATACCAGGGACTCATTCCTCATGGCGTCGTAGAACATCACATCCCGGATGCATCCGTCCTCTTGGCCACTGATTATCTTCAAACCTTCCTTCACCTGCATGGCTGCCATGGTCGCGGTCGTGGTCACCTCGGCCGCCATTGGCGGCTCGTAATAGGAGAAGTCCCCTCCCGTGCAACTGAACCGTCTTTCCAGGACCTGGTAATGGCTACGGTTCATCGAACATTGCAGGCAAGGTCCCTCCTTGAGTACCACTTGCAGCTTTCCACGCGAGCCATCCGTACCGGCGTCTACATATGGAACCCGGTGGTGACGGCTGTAAGAATTGAGATGTAAGCGAGCCTTGATGTTGTCAAGACAGCCGAAGACAACGTCGAACTTCTCCCAGTCGAGTTCCGTATCCTCTATCTTCGATACAAAGGGTAGGACCTCGCAATCCGGGGACAGACGCATGGCGCCCTGGGCCACGACATCGGCCTTGGCAGCCCTCTCTGATGAATCAGCATCGCTGAAGAAAAGGCAACGGTTGAGGTTGCTGAGCTCCACATGGTCCATGTCGACCAGCGTCACCTTCCCCACCCCGGACAGGACAAGGTTCTTCACCGTCTCATTGCCCAGCGCACCCGCACCGACGACCAGACAGTGAGATTCCAGGACGGAGTCGACATCGATCCATCCCAACCGTCTTGAACGGTCCCATCGGTCCTCCCCACCCGGCTGTGCCATTGAGGGTAGGATTGTATTTTATTCTATATTATTATTTTACAGACCTGTAGTGTTCACAATACCAGAGGGCATATGCCGTTCTCGGATACTCGCCCCCATCCTAAGGCTAGAGCCAAGGTGCATACCAATGCGATGACATTGGCAGGGCCCATGACTCTCTTCTCCTTCTTACTAGGGGATGAAAGATTCAACAATGTCCCGAAAGCAAAGAAGGCGGCGATGAACCAAATCCCCGTGCTTGCCAATCCTGAATATTGAGCCAAGCCCAGGCCCGCCCTTGCGACGACCACGGAGGCGAAGATAAGCAGTATCAATATCTGGAACAGAGCAGCGATCCTCAGACCATTCGGCAAGCTCCCCGGGTATCTTCCTCCCAAGGTGTACTCTCCGAGCGGCGCACCGAGTGCCAGAGCGACCTGGAATACGATTATGAACGCAGTCAGCACCAGAAAGATGTAAGCGAACACCGACAAACTCAACACACCGCTGGATGAACATTCACCAAAAAATATTTCGTTTCATGATTGAACGTTGGCCTATCATTCACAACCGCAAGTCAAGGAATCGACTTGTGAACAACCCATCAGTACTCGATTAACAGTTTCCGTGATAGGCCATTAAATACGATTTCATCAATCATCACGCGATTAGAAATGGGCCCGGAATTCAAGGTTACACCATGGGAGGTGAGCGGCGATGTCGACTACGACATGCTTGTCGAGAGGTTCGGCACCAGCCGTATCGATGCCGCCCTGAAAGAGAGGCTTGCCAAATACGGTGAGCCGCACACCCTTCTGAAAAGGAACGTATTCTATTCCCACCGTGACCTGCCGTGGCTATTGGACCTTTATGATAAAGGTCAATCCTTCTATCTGTACACCGGCCGAGGTCCATCCGGTGACACTCATCTCGGCCATCTGATGCCATGGATATTCGCCAAGCATCTGCAGGACCTGTTCGGAGCCACCATCTACTTCCAATTGACCGATGATGAGAAGTTCCTTTTCCGTCAGGACCTGGAGCTGGAGGACACCCGCCGGATGGCCTTCGAGAACGCCTTGGACTTCATGGCTCTGGGTTTCGATCCCGAGAAGACAAGGATAATCCTTGATACGGAGTGCATCAAGACCCTGTACCCTCTGGCCCTGAAAGTGTCCAAGAAGGTGACATTCTCCACCGCCCGTGCGGTCTTCGGATTCGACAACAGCACCAACATCGGCAGCATATTCTACACCTCGATTCAAGCGGCACCCTGCTTCCTGGAGTCCGAAAAGGAAGGCAAGGCCGTCCCCTGTCTCATACCCTGTGGCATCGACCAGGACCCCCATTTCCGTGTTGCTAGGGACGTTGCCCCCGGCCTAGGATATCCCAAGCCCGCCTTGATACACAACAAGATGTTCCCCGGCCTCGAGGGCGGCGACAAGATGTCCTCGTCCAACCCCGATGCCACCATCTACACCACCGACAACACCAAGACCGTCAAGAAGAAGGTCGGTAAGGCGTTCACCGGCGGCTGTGTTTCAGCCGAGGAACAGAGGGAGAAGGGAGGCAACCCGGAGATCTGTGCGGTCTTCAAGTACAACTACTTCCTCTTCGAAGAGGACGATGTCAAGCTTGATGATCTGGTCAGCCGTTGCCGTTCCGGCGATATACTCTGCGGCGAGTGCAAAGCCCTGTTGACGACCAAGATTAACGGTTTCCTCGAGTCACACCAGCGTCGTCGTGAAGAGGCCAAAGCAATCATGCACGAGATAACCTTGGACGGATTCAAATGGTGAGTCCTGAAAAAACCTTATAAGCGGTTCATATTACCAAGTACCATGATCTCACCTAGTGTCCTGGAAGGACTCAGCCACAACGAGAAGAGGCTTCTTCTGGCATTGGAGCGTGAGGGCGGGGGTTCCAGCCCTGAACAGCTTCTTGCCAGCTCCGACTTCCAGCTTGAGGTTGAGATCATGAACTCCGCATCATGGTTGCAGACCAAGGGACTGCTGACCATAAACGAGGATAGTGAACGTTTCTACCGCCTAGGCTATGCCAGCGTGGTCACCGAAGGTCTTCCGGAGAGGCGGGCCTTGAAGTACATACACGACAAGGGCGGAGAAGTCACGATATCAGAATTGAACGGGGCACTCCCCGCTGAGGACGCCAAGGTCTCCGTTGGATGGCTCAAGCGCAAAGGCCTTGCCGACATCATAGCCGATGGCGATTCCAAATCATTACGCATCACGGACAAAGGAAAGGAGCATCTAGATTCCGACACCGAGGATGAGAAACTCCTCAAATCCATGGCCAAGGCCCCTGTGTCGGAGAGGAAAGTCCCTTCCGGCCTTCTCAAGGACCTCATCGGCCGTCGCGGCATGGTGGTGGAGGAGATTCGCGTAAGACGCAAACTCATACTCACTCCCGAAGGCCTCGAAGCCCTGGAGTCCGGCATAGAGCTGCGTGAGGAGATAGTCCAACTTACACCCGACCTGCTGCAGTCCGGCAAATGGAAAGCCAAAGCCTTCCGGCCCTACGACGTGAACACATTCGCCCCTGCCAGCCATCCCGCCAAGAGGCACCCTTTGACCCGCCTTGGTGACAAGATACGGTCGATATTCCTACAGATGGGATTCGCGGAGATCGAGGAGGAGTACGTACAGTCCGCTTTCTGGAACATGGACGTCCTCTTCACACCTCAGGACCATCCTGCCCGCGACCTGCACGACACATTCTATCTTGAAGACCCGGCCACCATCGAATTGGAGGATGAGGAGATCGTGGAGAAGGTCCGCAGGATCCATATGGACGGCGGTGACACCGGTTCTACGGGTTGGGGAGGGGAGTGGTCGGAGGAAGTGGCCTCCAAGGCCATGCTCCGTACCCACACCACCGTGAACACCATTCGCCATCTGGCCAAGAATCCCGACGCTCCGTTGAAGGTCTTCTCCTTGGGAAGGCTGCACCGCAATGAGGCCATCGATTCCACCCACCTGCCTGAATTCACGCAGATAGAGGGGATAGTGGTCGACGAGAACGGCAGCTTCGACATGCTGGTATCCATACTGAGGGAGTTCTACAAGAGGATGGGTTTTGAGGAGATGCGCATCCGACCCGCTTATTTCCCTTACACCGAACCATCCTTGGAGGTGGAGGTCTTCTTCAACGGTAAGTGGATGGAGCTCGGCGGAGCGGGCATATTCCGCCCCGAGGTCGTGGCTCCCTTCGGTGTGAAGCACCCTGTGCTGGCATGGGGTCTGGGATTCGAGAGGCTGGCCATGCTGACCTGGGATATGAAGGACATCCGCGACCTTTACGTCAGTGACATCGACATGTTACGTCGCAACACTATCTTCTGATCAGCGAGCCATACGGAAATATTCGGTGGCCCGCTCCTGCATCCCGGCGGCCTGATAAGCCTCCCCCATCAGGAGGTGCCATCCACGTCGTTCCCCTTCAGGGGCCATGTTCATCCCTTTGCTCAAGGCTTTCACGGCGTCATCGGGACGGCCGCATCTAAGAAGGGATTTGCCGATATGGAACAGTATCTGGTCGGTCCTATCACAGGAGCCGTCATCTGCGGACGCTCGTAACATCCCCTCCAACAGACGCAACGAATCCTCATGCCGGCCCAGTTCGCAAAGCAGGTCCGCCATGCGACAGCGCAGTGCCACGGAGGGCGGACCCATCTCATAGACCTCTTGCATGCATGCAAGGGCGCCATCAAGGTCGCCTTCTGCGGCTAGTAGGTCCCCTTCTATGACCAAAGCAGAACCAGGGTCCACGGATGAAATCAAGTCTATGAGTTCATGGCAACGTCCATGATCCTTTACAGCCAGCGCCGCCCTCGCTTGGAAGCTCCACACCTTGGAGCGATAACGCTCAGGGATTTCAGAGAGCATGGACAGCGCATCGTTGAGATGGTCGTCGATACTCTGCAGTATGGAGTCGCCGCGGCTATCGATGAGCATAGCTGCCTCCCTGACCCTGCCCGCATGGGCGAGATGGTGAAGACGGCCGGCATAATCCTTGATGCTCAGACAATGGTCGGCGGCCCGGCTGTGGGATTCACGCAACAAAGAATCATCCATCAGAGACGGGACGGCATCCTTCATGTTCTGCGGCACGACCGCCTTCCCGTTTTCGTCGATGGGCAGCAATCTGATGAAGTCATCGCCGACCGCGGCGGGGTCGAAAGGTCCGCGTAAAAGACATGCCACACCGAAGGCGGAACGCTCATCCTTCTCCAGGGTCTCCCAGAATGCGACAGGGTCACAACGGCTCAGGTCCAGGAGGGCGGAAACATCTATGCCCTCGGACTCCGCGAAGTTGCGGATCTGCTCCGCCCGCAACATGCCGCCAGGGGTCAGATTGTAGACCTTACGGCGCTGACGGCTGCCTTTGATATGGGCGAGCCCCTCGGTGACCATATCGGTCTCCTTCAGTTTCTTCAATTCTATGGCTGCATGGGCCCGTGAGATCCTCACCGCTTGTGAAATCCCATTCTGGCTGACATCCACGGGTGCACTGTACTCGTCACAGTGGCCCACGAAACGTCCCAGATGGACGATAATCCTCTCAGCAACAGTCAGTCCGGTCATCGCTCTCACCTTTTATTCATTGTAATCAGTATATAACTCGCACCCTACATTGACACTACATCCCAAAAACAGTTATCATCACGGAGGGGATTCGGAGCGCATGCGCCTTTTGGTGAGCAGTGAGGAGGACCCGGCATCATGCAACATGAGGGAACTTCTGCTACGGAAGAGGGGATGGGAGCTGGCTGAAGCCGGTGAGTTCGGAGAAGGCCGTCTTTTGGTCGGTGACGGTATGGCAATGGTCACCATAGAAGGCATACACATCTTCGAGGACCATCTCGATCGTCGCGTAGGCGAACTCCTGGACGTGGAGTTCGATGAGGTTGTGTTCCTATCAAGGCATCGTGCCGCCTCGGCCATACCCACACTTACAGTCCATCCCATAGGCAACTTCGGGGACGCCAGGTTCGGAGGCCGCGATGGAAGCCTGGTTCCGGCGACGCCCCCTCTGATGAACGGGCTGTTGCGCCGTATATCGGAGTTGGGATCGGACCTCCCATTCCAGATATCATTCGAGGTCACCCACCACGGTCCGTGGTTGGAGACTCCCACTGTCTACATCGAGATCGGTAGCGATGAGTCGCAATGGGGGCACATGGGCGCCGCTGAATGTCTGACCGATGCTCTTCTGACTGTGAAGGAGGAAGATCATCCCATTCTCATAGGCCTGGGAGGCGGTCATTACGGCCCTCGTTTCACAGATATCACACTCACAAGGAAGGCGAACTTCGGTCACATGGTGCCCGCACATGCGCTCGATGGTGCGGATGAATCAGCCATTCAGGATATGGTGTCTAAGGCCATACAGTCCAGTGGCGCGACGGCGGCATACATGCACCGCAAATCAATGAAACGCTCCCGAGCTACCCTGATAGCATCCGTGCTGGAACGGATGGATGTGCCGTTGCTCAGATCCGAGGACCTCGACCCTTTATGAGCGCACCACGGTGCCTTTGACCGGTCTGTCCGTTATGGCTGCCTCTAGGTCATCAAGATCCCTGCCCGAGACGATCAGTATGTCGATACCCTCTTCGCTGGCGATGCGCACTCCCTTGGGGTCGAAGACCGAACTATTCCCGGCATCATGTTGTGAATATACCAGCTCAGCCAGCTCTGCGATTGTGAGCTCCGAGTAACGCTCGGCGTCAGGATTTTTCTTTGGATCCTCGGAGTAGACCGCATCAACAGCGGTGGCGTTTATTACCTTGGAGGCCCCCACCTCACGGGCGAGCATCGTGGCCACGGCGTCGGTGGTGTGCCCAGGCACAGTTCCGCCCATGACGACGATCCTACCTTCGCCACACATCCCTGCCGCCTCCTCAACGGTGTCCGGGGCGCCATCAACGGCGATCTCTCCCAGGGCCACCCTCAATAGGGCGGCGTTCACACGGGTGACCATGATCCCCATCCGGTCCAATTGTTCGGTGCTCCCTCCCAATGCCCGGCCGGTCTCCGAGTAGTAACGGGATATACGGCCTCCGCCGCATACCACCATGAGACACCTGTCCCCAACAGCGGATCGGAGCATCTGTGACAGTTCACTTATGTAAGAAGAATCTCCGTCCCCAGGTATGAGGATGGAACCCCCGATGGACACCACAACCTTTTTCATAACATCACCAATAGCTTTATACGGGATTCACTTTCTCTAAAAAAAACAGTGGGTTGGTTTTTAAATGGGCGATGAGGTTTCGGTCGAGCGGGCACGTTACGATTTCAAGAAAGCTATGCAGGATATCGTCGATCTGCGCGGTCGAGGTACCGAGCTTATATCGGTCTACGTTCCGGCACATAAGCAGATCTCCGACGTCACCTCTTACTTAAGGAATGAGTATTCCCAATCAAACAACATCAAAAGCAAAGGCACTAAAAAGAACGTCCAAGGTGCGATAGAATCGATAATGTCACGTTTGAAGACATTCAACACCGTCCCCGATGGCGGTCTGGTTCTTTTCTGCGGCGAGGTCGCTGCCGGAGGGGACCAGACACGTATGGTTCAATACGTACTAGAACCTCCGGAGCCGATTTCAGCCTTCCTTTATCGTTGCGACTCCACATTCTTCATAGAGCCGTTGACGGACATGCTGAAGGAGAAGAAGGCCTACGGTCTGATAGTCATGGACCGTGCCGAAGCCAGCATCGGACTGCTGATAGGAAAGAAGGTGAACATGATCAAGAATTTCGATTCAATGGTTCCCCGGAAGCACCGTCAGGGAGGTCAGTCAGCACAACGTTTCGAGAGGTTGATCGAGCTCGCGGCCCACGAGTTCTTCAAGAAGATAGCTCACCACGTCGAGGAGGCTTTCCTGGAGAGGGATGACCTTCAGGGAATAATAGTCGGCGGTCCCGGTGCCACCAAGGACTTCTTCGTCAAGGAAGGATACTTGCACCATGAGCTGCAGAAAAAGGTCGTCGACACCTTCGACACTGGTTACACCGACGAGTACGGGTTGAAGGAATTGGTCACTAACGCTGCCGCTTCGCTCCATGACATGGACCTCATGCGGGAGAAGGAACTGATACAGAAGCTCCTGTCGGAGATACGCAAGCAAGATGGAGGGGTATCCGCTTATGGTGAGGACCATGTGCGGAACCTACTCATCGCCGGTGCGGTGGACACATTACTGGTGTCGGAGGGGTTGGATTCAAAGAGGGTCAAGTTGACCTGTAACAACGGCCACACCCGCGAGTTCACGGCCGCCAAAGTCCCATCCAAGTTGGAATGCAACGAGTGCGACTCACCAGTGGAAGACGTAGAATCCATCGATCTGGTTGACCATTTCTTTGAGCTTTCCGAAACCGTAGGGTCCAAACTGGAGCTGATATCAGCTGAATCCGAGGAGGGGGATATGCTGATAAAGGCCTTCGGCGGCATCGCTGCGATATTGCGTTTCCAGGTGGTATTATGATGACGGTCCGCGACCGTTTCCGCGCCGAGGTGGAGTCCAAGGTCAAAGCAGCACTCTCCGACATGGGTTGCGACTCCTGTTTCGATATCGAAGTGCCAAGCACTGGCGTCGCCGACTTGGCCGTTCCCTGTTTCCCACTTGCCAAGACATTGCGTAAAGCTCCCCAGGCCATCGCCGAGGAGCTGTCAACCCGTATCGAATGCGACGGTGCCGTATGCTCCGTGGAGAGTGTGAACGGTTACCTCAACTTCCGCATCGACCAGGACATCCTGGTGCGAGAGACTTTGAAGGACATAGTCTCCGCTGGCCCTGATTACGGGAGATTTGCCGACAAAGGCGTGAAAATCAACGTAGAGCACACGTCGATCAACCCCACCGGACCTATACACGTGGGCCGGGCACGGAACCCTATCATCGGTGACACCTTGTCACGTTGTCTGCGCCGTTGCGGTTACGATGTCGAGACCGAGTACTACGTCAACGACGTGGGCAAGCAGGTAGTCCTGTTGACATGGGGCGTACGAAACATCCCTGAGTCGGATGTCGATCCCTCCGACCGTGACAAGAACGATCACAGGCTGGTGCCCTTCTATCGCAAGGCCAACACCATCATGGAGGAGGATGAGGCGGTGCGCGAGGAGATATCCTCGATGTTGCAGCGCTTCGAGAACGGCGACCAGGAGGTCATCGCCAAGGTAAGAGAGGTGGCGGAGATGATGTTGGAGGGCTTGCGTGAGACCTTGGACACCATCGATGTCAGCCTTGACCGTTACACATGGGAATCACAGTACATCGCCGACGGATCGGCGAGGAAGGTCGTCGATTCCCTCAAGGAATCATCTTACTGCGGAGAGTCCGACGGCGCATATCACTTGGAACTGAAGGATTTCGGCATACACGGGAAGAACACCCGTTTCACATTCACACGTAGCGATGGCACCACACTCTACACCACCCGCGATCTGGCTTATCATCTGGACAAGTTCGGTCGCGCCGATAGGGCGGTGGATGTACTCGGTGAGGATCAGAAACTAGGCAGCCAGCAGCTGACCGCCGCACTGCAGATCCTCGGTTCGGATAAGAAGCCCGAAGCTATGTTCTACTCTTTCGTCGCCCTTCCCGAGGGCAAGATGTCCACCCGCCGCGGTACCGTCGTTTATCTTGACGACCTGATCGAGGAAGCGGTGGAGAGGGCCTACGAAGAGGTCAGTTCGCGCCGCGAAGACCTCAGTGAGGAGGAGATGCGGCGTATAGCCGTCATAACCGGTGTCGGTGCGGTGCGTTACAACATCGTCAGGGTGCAACCGGAGAAGAAGATGGTCTTCCGCTGGGAGGACGCTATGAACTTCGACGGAAACAGCGGCCCGTTCCTGCAGTACTCCCATGCCCGCGCCTGCTCCATACTGCGCAAGGCCGGTGCTTTCGAGAAGGTGGTCGATGAGAGTTTGCTCACAGACGATTATGAGCGCCGCCTCATCGCAATGCTCTCGCTGTTCCCGGAGGTCATACGTGATTGCGGCGAGAACAAACGCATCCATATGCTACCGTCATACGGGCAGGAGCTGGCATCGACTTTCAATCAGTTCTATGCCGCGGTTCCAGTGCTCAACTCCGGGGAACGCCGCGATTCGAGGCTGACCCTGGTGGACTGCGCCCGAACAGTGCTCAAGGAGGTCCTAGAGACCCTGGGCCTAATCGCACCGGAGGAGATGTAGAATGGAGATAAGACCGATGCGGATGAAGGACCTGATCGCGGTCCGTGACCTTGAACTACTGTGTATACGTGAATATTTCGAGAAGATCATGGAGAATCGTTGGGATGATCTACCTCAGGAATGGATCGACAAGCTCGGGGCCAGCAATCCGCGTTCTTTCCGTCATCATGTCGAAGGCGGCCTGAGCATGGTCGCCGAGGAGGACGGCGAAGCGGTGGGATTCATCTTCGCCCAGATGCTGCACCATGCCTACAATGTCGAGAACATGACATGGGTGGAGAACATGGGAGTACATCCCTATTATCGTCGCACAGGTATCGGATACCGTCTGCTCGAGGCCTGCATCGATGAGTCACAGAGACAGGGGGCTGCGGTCGTGCACAGCGCTATCCAACCGGACAACATCCCGTCTTTGATGATGCACCGCAAAATCGGATTCTTCACCGACACCCGCGAGGTCGCTCTACTCGATCTCAGCGACCGGAAGGTCAGCGCCCCCAAATGAATTCCTGGCTGGCATAACGTTTTCTCAGCAGGGATCCGGCATGCGCATTCTCCGATTCAGTGGCAGAGCTATTCTCACCCCTCATACCAAGGCGTTCCGAGAACGAGGAAAGCAACGCTTCAGAAACCTCGTCAGGATCAACGTTCCTCATCAGCAGTTCCGACAGAGATCCTACCTCGGAACTGCGTTTCAGCAGTACGTCCATGTCGATAGGCTTTCTCAGGATGACGGTCCCTTGCAACGCAACCGCCCCTGCGGACCGTAGTTGCGAATTACCTGAGACTTTGAGACCTGATACGAGAACATCGTTGGGTTCCTTCACCGCCGCATCCCCGCCCAGGGATATGACGGCATCAGCCACCGCTGCACAGGCGAATGCCAATGCCGCCCCGCTGCCGCTAGGCAGTTCCTTTTCAGGGATTGCCAGGGTGTAGATCAACTGTCCCTCGTCGTTGTATATGGTACCTCCGCCACTCATGCGCCTCAGGACTGCTATCCCTTTGGATTCTGCAAGGTCACGATCGATTGCGGCCGAGGGTTGGAAGTAGCCCAGTGACACAGTGGGAGGGCGGCGGTACATGTGTAGAACGGGCTGTGAACCTCTGAGTCTGACGGAGTCGACCAGGGAATGGTCCATAGATGCTGACCACCACGGGTCGAGTAGACCTCCATATATGACTCGAAGGGACATAAAAATGGAAAAGGGGTTTGGGGGTAAAGTGGTTTGCTCAACGGCGCTTCTTACCCTTGGAGGGCGATGAAGGCCGGGAGGGCTGAGCGGGTTTCTTCTTGGGCTCTCCAAAGTCCTCGAAGTCCTCTAAGACCTGCCTCTCCGCTTTGGGGGGCGAGAACTGGTCCTTGCCTCCCTTGAGGTTGAGCTTGCCGGATCCGGGCAGACGGTTCCTGTAATAGACCAGGACGATCACCAGAATGATGACCACTATGACCGCACCGAATATGGCCAGGTTCCTCCATCCCGCCTCATCGACGGAAACGGTGACGAAGTTGGAGGCCTCGACAGTGGCTTCCTGGTAATCAACACTGGCGCTCGCCTTGAGACGAACGGTACCAGCCGATCCCGGGTTCCAGGTCAGGTTGACGGTCTCCTCTTCGCCTATCGCAATGCTGGCGATGGTGGCGTTGGTCAACTGCCTCCATTTATCCCCGCTCATGTAGAACAGGGTTACGGTGACGTTCTCAGCATCCCAGTCACCGGTGTTGTTGACGGTCACTGCTATGGTGGTGGCCTGACCCTCCTCGAAGGCAGGCATAACATCCGGCAGCTTGACCGAGAACTTAGGAGCCTCGGCGCGGTAGACGTCCACACTGAGGGTGGTGTTTCCGCTGTTGCCGGCAGCGTCGAACACCGTCAGGGTGACGACATAGCTACCAGCGCTGGTGAAGACGTGGGTGACGTTACCGCCGTTGGTGGTCCTGTTGACTGCATCGGCACCGTCCTCGAACACCCAGCTCCACTTGACTATCTTACCCAATCCATCATCGGCGAAGATGTCGTCAGTGCTGTTGTGTCCCGCAAAGCTGGTGGACTGACCGGCCTTGGGGGTGGCGGTTACCTTGATTATCTCTGCCACGGGGTCGACGTCATCGACCTTGACGGTGAAGTTCACGGAATCATTCTCCCCGTGGAAGTTCTCGACCATCAAAGTGACGTTGTACGTACCTGCAGCGGAGTAGTTGTGGGTGACCTCTTCACCTAGGGCGAAGTTGCCATCATCGAATGTCCAGTTGTAGACTTTCAGAGCGTTGCCGCTGCCGTCAACCGACTGCGAGGCATCGAATGTCACGGACCGGTTCTTGCCCACGATATAGTACTGCAGATCGCCATCATCCTCGACGGCATAGGCGAATTCACTGGTGACGATGGAACCCACTGCACTCGGCTGAGCGAATTTGGTTAACTCCATGGTCACGGTGACCGGGGAGGCACTGCGCACGGCGGGGTCGAAGACGAACACGCCAGCATCCTCACGCTCGATTTTGAGGAAGTTGGTCTCCAGGGTCTTGAACTTGTTGACCTCTAAATCATCGGGGAGGACGAAGGTGTAGGTGTAGTCGTACTCCACGGTGTCGTAGGTCATTTTGGCCTTGGCTTCGTAGTTGTAAGCCTCGTCAATGGTTCCGATGACGGTGTAATCATCGGAGAGTGTCAAGACTATGCGGTCGGTGCTGTTAGCGTATCCGATAAGCCCGGTCTGGGCTATCTCCAAGTTACCATTGCTCTGGTAGGTAAGACCTTCAACGGCTAGTAGGGTATCGGTCACGGAGGGGAATGCTCCGGTCAATGACTCCAATGCATTCAGGAACGCAGTGACATCGGCCTCGATTATGGTACCATCACCGTTTCCATATGCCATGTCGACCTGCATCCTTAGAGGCAGATAGTTGTAGTCCATGACGGCCACGGAGTAGCTGAACCCAAGGTCCATGGTGACGGTGTAATTGAAGGTGGACATGTTGTCCCCG
>SKHQ01000037.1 GCA_007116915.1 Candidatus Methanomethylophilaceae archaeon | reverse complement strand
TCCCGTGCGCTCGCGCAACACAGTACAGCCAGGGACGCGGGCGGGCTTAACTACCGGGTTCGGAATGGGACCGGGTGTGACCCCGCCGCTATGGCCGTCATACCATAACAGTGCAATGCTGAGGAGTATAAAACGTTATCGTCTGGCTCATATTGCAAGGTAGATTACAACTGCTAGAAGGGATCCCATTAGCATGGTTATGAAATTGTTGCTGTATTTGTTTATATATCCCTTCGTCTCCAAGGTGGCTCCGAGGAAACTGTCGGCAAAACATCCCAGGAAACCTGCGAATATCGGTATCAGAACCAATCCGCTGAACAGATCGGTAGGGTAAATTACCGCCCAGCCCACAACCGAGGCCACAACGGCCCCCAGGAAAGCCCACACGGTCCCCATGACAGAAACTCCCCCATCAGTTCCGGGAGGGACCTTCTCCAAAGTGGTGACCATCCAGACGTCGGGGTACATGACGCCCATTTCACTGGCGATAGTATCAGAAGCGGCCACACTGATGGCGGCAACGAAGGCTATGCTTGCCACTACGGTGCCCTGCATTCCTAACAAAAAGCTCAGAACGGCGACCAGACATGGAGCCAAAGCCACGGCCAGGACATTGGTATGGCTCCTCTCCCCGTCCCGTCCCTCCTGAAGCCCTCTCTCCTTCTTCTTACCGAGGCCATAGCGTGTGGCGGCGAAACCGATGAAAGTGAAGACTAGAAGCACTATCAACCAGCTTAAAGATCCGAAAACCCCGATTACGGTACCGACTGCGAAAGCTGAACCAGCTCCGCTCGGTGTCAACAATCTCAACTTCCATGCCAGCAATGAAAGCATCGCGGATAGGGCCAAAGCCAAGGCAGCCTCGGTAAATGGTTCCATCATCCCCTGTACAGAAAAGAGGGATTTAGTGTTTACCTTTCCAATTTCGCGGTTGAAAGGGCTTCTAAGACGTCAGTTGCCAGGGTGATTCCCTGAGACCTCTCCTGTAGAGGGAAGAACATTATCTTCCCTTGTTCGTAGACCGTCATCTCCATTTCTTTCCATACGCATAGTGCCATAAGGCCGTCCCTGCGAACATCATCCGCCATCTGGCTCAAGAGGTTGACGACCTTGTCCATATCCAATAGGATATCTTCCCGCGGAATCATCATCAATGCTTTGCCGCCACATAGGCGTGTGACGGAGAACTTCAATCACCAATCACCGTCCGGGCCGTTTCAACGCAGCGACGGTGATACTCTTCAAGGGTGGTGTCGTTGACCACCATCTTGTCCGCAAGGGCTATGACCTTGGCAAGTCCCCATGACATCTCCCTCTCGTCACGTTTATGAAAATCATCATGGTCAGACGGAGCATCATCCCGGCCTCGTGTCACAAGGCGCAGGTATCTCGTTTCCGGATCGCTATGAAGGGCTATCACTTTCAGACCCTCGCCCAGGATACGACGGAAAGCCTCCACCTCAGCATGACTTCTGCAACCATCGATTATCGTAGGGTGGTCGTCAAGCCGTTCGATCGTTCTCAGGGCCCATATATCATCGCCATGCAGTTCTCTCTCCCGGTGGGCGAATTCCCCTGTGGGGGATGAGAGTCCCTGATGCCGCTTTTCATCCCTGACCACATCACCCATCCTAACATTGGGAAGGCCCAGTGAAGCGGTCGCTATCAAGAACTCCTCCTTCCCGGAACCAGGCATGCCGGCACTGATGATTGCTCTGAGTTCGCCCATCACATGTTCAAATGCTTGATTTATGATAAGGATTGCGGGCGTAGTTATTATTATCCCGTCCTACCCATATCCTCATGGGTTGAGCAGATGGATAGCAAGAAAAGACTACAGAACGCCTTTGAGGACATACTCGCCACCACATTCGACAGCCAGGATTATTTGGAGGTGTATGCGGTAAGTGATGCGGGACTGTTACTCAATGATGTACCTGGTGAGGTCATGGGTCGTAAGCCCACTCTACTTGCCAACCTGATGTCCGCTGCCGATTCCCTTGCCGTCGATCCCATGGTCACAGTGACTGTGGATGGCGGACATTTGTTTTTAAAAAGGGTTAACAACACCTCGTTTTTGGTGGTCAAAGCCAACGCTGGTGTAGATGAGAAAGATGTCTACGAGAGGATAGAAGAATCCGCTCGTCGCATTAAAGTTGAGATACCTTGGCTCAGATGAGGTTCCCGCTGATATCCTCTAAGGTCCGGTCGCAATAGATGCATCTGAGCATCGGAGGGTCGTGATTCTCCACATCGAACTCCGGAGCCACGGGCTCGCATTTGTTGGTTATGCAGTTGGGATTACCGCAGTGGACCAGATTTCTGATCCTTGGCGATAGTCTGACCTGATATTTCTCGGCGACATTGAAATCGCGGATGATGTCAATGGTGGCCTTGGGAGATATCAGGGCTATCTTGTCCACAGTCTGCTTGTCCAATTCACGATCCTCGACCTTGACCACATCCTTCCATCCCGTCTTCTTGGAGGGGACATGCATCAGCAGGGACACGGTGGAATCGACGTTATGTTCGTTTATTCCCAGTATCCTAAGGACGTTCAACGCCTGACCTGAGTTGATGTGGTCTATGACCGTGCCGTTACGTATCGGCGTTACCTTGAATTCACGCATCAGAACTCCACCCCCAACACAGATGTTAGAAGAGCCATCCTCACCGGTATGCCGTTGAACGCTTGTTGGAAGTACTTGGCGTGTGCGGTGGAGTCGACCTCGGGTGCTATCTCGTCGATTCTAGGCAATGGATGCATAACGATCATATCCTTCTTCGCCTCCCGCAGCATCTCGCGGTCGACACGGTATGTTCCAGCGACCTTCTGGTATTCTGCAGGGTCGGGGAATCTCTCCTTCTGTATCCGGGTGATGTAGAGGACGTCGGTGTCGGCTATCACACCCTCGATATCCGAGGTGATGGTCGGATCGCCGCCCAGTTTCTTGACTTGGTCCACGGTGTCCTTGGGCATCTGCAACGTCTCCGGCGCCACGAAGGTCAATTTGGCTCCGAATACGGTCAGGGCCTCTGCCAGTGAGTGGGCGGTCCTACCGTATTTGAGGTCGCCGAGAATGGTTACGTTGTTTCCCTCTATGCCGCCCATCTCCTCTTGGATAGTGAAAAGGTCCAATAAGGTCTGGGTGGGATGTGATCCCGCCCCATCACCGGCATTGATGACCGGTTTTTTGGAGAAATGGGCTGCCAATCGGGCCGCTCCCTCATGAGGGTGACGTAAGACGATGACATCGGAATAGGCCTCAACCATCCGTATGGTGTCTGCCAAGGTCTCTCCCTTCACTATGGAGGTCGTGGATGTCTGCGATACATCGATCACCCTCGCTCCCAGACGGTTCGCGGCACTCTCAAAGGAAAGCCTGGTCCGGGTAGAGGGCTCGAAGAACAGGTTCCCGAGTATCTTTCCCTCCAATGCTCTGCTCACCTTCTCTCCCTTAGCGTAAGGGAGCATCGCCCGTGATTTGTCCAGGATTTCCTCGATCTGGTCCCTGGTGAAGTCACGGATGGAGACGACGTCCATGTTCTCAAAATTCATAATCCTCGGACATGAATGCCTGCCAGGGATATTTTACATCTTCGCTACTCCTGTTTCCAACGAGTCAGAACGGTACCCAAGGCGGCGAACACCACTGCCAGGCCACTGACGACCATCAGATTGAACCATGCTCCAGTCATGTTTCCGTAGATCATGGAGTCCCTCAGTCCGTCCGCAAGGTACGTTAACGGTATGACCTTGGCTATGGTCTGCAGATATTCAGGCATCATCTCCAGAGGGAAGAATATGCCTGCAAGGAACATCATCGGGAATGTGATCGCGCCTGCTAGAGCTCCCGCGCCCTGCTCATCCTTTATGAGTCCTGCCACCGCCATCCCCATGGCCGTGAACAAGGCCGTGCCTGCCAGTATCAGAGCGATCGTCATCAGGACACCGTTGAGGTCATCCGTGACGTTGACATCGAAGAGATACACGCCTATTCCGAGGATCAAAAGCAGAGATATGAATCCCAGAACCATCTGCCACAATATTCTGCTGGCTAGCCACTCCGGCCTTTTTAAAGGAGTGGTCATCATCTTGCGGAATATGCCGCGGTTTCGGTACTCGACGATGGTGAACACCATGTAGTTGACGGTGCTGTTCATTATAGTCAATGCCAGAACACCGGGCAGGAAGAAGTCCAGGAACTTGAATCGATCGTCAAAGACCAGGGATTTCTCGTCTATGGAAATCAGAGCGGAGACGTTCTGCAATCCCGGGTCCATTTGTTGTGCCACCGCCTCGATTATGCTGTAAAGTGCCAAGGCGGACTGTGAACTGTCGTCTTTCCTGAACTCCAACACCGCGCTTTCATTTGCGCTGAGATTGGCACCGAAGCCCGCCGGTATGATTAGGAAGTTGGTGAGGCTGTTGTCCGTGATAACCTGCTGGGCGTCCAAGGAGGTATTAATCATATTAACGTTCACGAAACCTGTGGCGGTGAGGTTCTCCAAGAAACTCCGTGACCATTCCGAGTCATCCATATCCTGTACGTAAAGGTTGAAATTGCCACTCCCGCCTCCGGAGTATATCGCTCCGAAGAGGAGCATCAGTATAACCGGGAATGCAAGGGTCCAGAATATCGCACTCGGGGACCTGGAGAACTCTAGTACGGTGGCTTTGAAATCTACGAGAACCCTACTCTTCATCCTCCTCACCTCCTTTGAACTCCTGGCCGGTGAGTTTCAAGAACACATCCTCCAGAGTGCTCTTTTTGATGACTATCTCGTCATAATGAACGTCAGCGTTGTCTAGTGTGTTCAATATCTCGGACACCCGTCTGCCGTTGGGTATCGGTATCTTCAAGTCCACACCGGCCAACTCACAATCAGGGAAGTTCGGGGAAAGGGCCTGCAAGCCCCTGTCACCTGCACCGCGGACGATGGCCACCGGGCTGCCTCCATGGTCTTTGATGATCTCCCGCGGAGTGCCGCGGACGATTATCTTCCCCTTGTTCATGATGCATATGTAATCGGAGAGGGTCTCAGCCTCCTCCATGTAGTGGGTGGTCAGCACTATGGTCTTGCCTCTTTCCCTGAGGTTGCGCACCATCCGCCAAACGTCACGTCTTGCCCCGGGGTCAAGGCCGGTGGTAGGCTCATCAAGGAAAACTATCTCCGGATCGTTCACCAAGGACATGGCGATGCCGACCCTCTGCTTCATGCCGCCGGAGAGGTTCTTGAACAGATCCTTCTTGCGGTTTTCCAGTTTCACCCATGATAGAAGCTCGTCTGTGTCGACCGCCTCCTCGAACATTCCGGCGAAATATTCGACATTCTCCTTCACGGTCAGAAGGTCGAAGGCATTGAAACCCTGTGGAAGAACCCCGATGCGCCTTTTGATCTTGGAGCTTTGACTCAGATCGAGGCCGAGTATCGTGACATCCCCCGCAGTGGCGGTACGTAGACACTCTAGAATTTCAACGGTGGTGGTCTTACCGGCACCGTTCGGTCCCAACAATGAGAAGACCTGGCCTTTTCGTACCTCAAAGTCAATACCGTCAACTGCGATGAGATTCCCGTACTCCTTTCGAAGTCCTTTGACCTCTATATGTGCCTCCACCATGAACTTTGCATATTCTATCCATTAATATATTTTTTTATGACTTATTGCCGTGCTGATAGTTTGATATATATTGCCGACATGGTAGCATTGATAGCATGGAGGTCATCCACAGATCGCATCTGGCCCGTATCTGCAATGCCGAGATAGCCGGTGTTGCTGTGAGCGCCCCTTTTCTTGTGACCAACGGAGACGGGAACATGTCCATGGCCGTTGATGGACACAAGAGGATATTCAAACTGGGCGGTAAGACCGTCACGCAAGGTTCCAAGGTTTTACCTCCGTTGGCCGCACGCAGAAAAGGAACCGTGGTGGATAACGGTGATGGCATAATTTCATTACGTCTGCCATTACCAGAGGATGTGACCGTTCCGGAAAGGACGGAGTTGGTGATAGTGGACAACGGTTTCGAACTCCGTCGAGACCCGGCGGAGTTGGCGCGTTCGATATCCCGTATCCGAAATCTTTGCGGAGACCGGCCTTTGCTGATGGCAACCGGCATAGCCGACCCATCGAACATGGCCATGTTGGTGTATATGGGTGTTGACGTCTTTGACGACTCCCTGGCTTGGACTATGGCGGCTAGGGGTGTACTGTTGCGTCCTGAAGGGCGGATATCAAGTCAAGCCCCGGTCGAGGAGCTGGTCAAGGCCAATCTCGTTTTCATGTCCGAGGAGTTGGAACTGATTAGGACCTTCATCACAAGGGACCGGTTGCGGGAGCTAGTGGACCAACGCGCCGTATCGTCACCTACAAATGTAGTGGCTCTTCGGATTTTTGACAAACAGTGTTGGGATGCGACCGAGTCTCGTACACCGGTCATCGGGGGAAAATTCGCATGCAACACTCCTCAGTCATTGCAGCGTCCGGATGTAGTCCGTCACAGGAGGAGGGTTTTGGATAGATACAAAGCACCGGTGCACAAACGCATACTGGTACTCCTCCCCTGCTCGGCAAGGAAGCCGTATTTCACTTCACGCAGTCATCGCCGTTTCATCGAGGCGATACGCAGCGGGGACCATTTCGGTCTCGTGCACGAGTTAATTCTCACATCACCACTAGGTCTTGTGCCCCGGGAGCTGGAGACTTTCTACCCTTGCGCCCATTACGACATACCTGTCAGCGGAGAGTGGACAGGGGAGGAAGTGGATATGATATCGGGCATGCTCAAGGAGTATGTGATCGCGAATGGGTATGACCACGTCGTCTCACACATTGGCGACGGAGGCTTACTCACCGGAGATGTGGAGGTCATCGACACATCAATGGGTGATCCAGGATCAGATCCTGCATTGCGCCTTTTGGACGAAACACTGCGCAGATTATCAAAGGATTATGGTAAGGTTCCCGCTATGACCGATAGAGCGAATACCATGCGCTCCATGTTGCGATACCAGTTCGGTCCGGAAGGAGAGGCGGTCCTCGAAGGGGCCACAGTTGTCGGTAAATACCCATATTGGAAGATCATGGATGAAAAGACGCAACTGGGCATGCACACTCCCGACCGAGGTATGACATCCCTAACTCTCGATGGTGCCGCACGGCTTATCGATATCAATCTGAATGTTGTTTCAATCGAGAATTTCCAGATCAAGGGCAACATCTTCGCCATCGGCGTCAAGGAAGCCGACCCCCGGATAAGGGTCGGTGACGAGGTGGCGGTGGTGAGGGAAGGTCAGCTGGCAGCCGTTGGTGTAGCTCAGATGAGCGGTATTGAGATGAAGGCAATGGACCGCGGAATCGCGGTCAAAGTCCGCCACAAATCTAAATGATCAGTTTCGGTCACCTCTCCCGAATCCGTTCAAATACCGCATCAGCGATGATTAAATAACGACGCGAGAACGTCGCATCCCCAAAGAAAGCATCCCAAACCGGCAGGCAAGGGGCACATCCCTCCCCAACCTGCTCTTCTTATTTTGATGAATTTTGGTGCAGGTGCCGGGATTCGAACCCGGGCTGTTGGCTGACCTCATCCCCTCGAGGGGGTATGGAAGGCCAAAATCCTAACCAGACTAGATAACACCTGCCTGGACTTCTGTAAAAAGAATCTTCTATTTAACCATGGCGTTCCCGCATTCTACCGGCCAAGGCCAATATTAATTTATGGAATCCCATCAATGCTAATGTCATGCCTATTAACCTTCGCAGGCTCTCCGCTCTCCTTCCTAAAGGGGATGAGGCCAAAATCACTCTAGCCCAGGCCCTTGGAGAGCTTCGGCAGAGTGAGGATGCGGAATCCGCCCGCGACTACCTGCGAAAGACATTGGCATCGATGCAAGATTATGAAATAAGCGCACAGCCGATGGAGATACAGTTCAGCGCCACGGAGGCCTGTCTCGAGCTGGGGCTGATAGAGGATGCTGACCGTATCACTACGATATTACTGCAGGACCATCCCTGCCAGACCAGATCTTCAATTCTCAGATCCAAGGTCATGGAGCAGCAAGGGGATTACCGGGAGTCCGCCCGTATACTGGAGGACATGCTTCACAACGAACCCGGCAACGGTCTGCTGTATCTCGAACTAGGCAAGGCCCTCATAAGAAGCGGGGACACGATACGGGCCCGCGGTGTACTGAAGAAGGCCGTGGAGAATGATTCACAGCTCTTGGAAGCATACGACATACTGATAAGCATAGGCGATTCACTTCACTGGAAAGCCCACAAGGCCCTTGCTTTGTTGGATATTGGTGATGTTGAAGGGGCCAAGGCCTTGGTGTCGTTGAAACTAAAGGACTCATCGGATCCCATCATACTGATGGCCTTGGCGGAGATATCAAGGACCCAAGGCGATGTGGCTTTGGCACGGGAACTGACGGACCGTGTCCAAGATATGGATTCACGCGAACCCTCACAGATGCTCTCGGCCGCTTACCGTCTAGCTCGAGCCGGTCTACTGGATGAATCGATAATAGTCTACGAGAAGATTTTGGACTACGATCCCAAAAACTCCCGTGCCTGGTATGGCATTGGAAGTGCAAACTTCTACATGAACCGCTACGAAAGTTCATTGGAGGCGGTCAAGAGGAGTTTGGAGATTGAGACGGACCTCAAGGCCGCGAAGGTGATGCTGGTCAAGGATCTTGGTATATTAGGAAGACCGGCGGAGGCCGTCAATGAGGCCCGCCAATATCTGGGGGAATGTAAGGACGATGACATAAGATTGGAGATACTCGAGGCTTTGGTCCAGTATTGTCCCGGGCGGGACACAGGCGAGGTCATCAATGACATGATCGAATTGCGTGGTGAGGATCCATCATTGATCGCCTTAATGGCCGAGAACCTCGTGTCACAGCAGAGGGTTAGCGATTCATTGAAACATTTGGATGAATCCCTCCGCCTTTATCCCAAGGACAGCAAGCTTAGATACATACGGGCTCGGATTTTCTGGTCCATAGGGGAGTCCAAGAAGGCCCGTAAGGATCTGGAGATAGTGCTGGAGAGGGATTTGAGACATCTGCCGTCCTTGAGACTCCTTCTGGAGATGCACAAGGCGGACAAGTCATATCCTGAAGCCATTCAGATCGCCGACAGGATATTGGCCCAGGAACCCACGAACATCGATGTGACCAAGGATAAGGCCATAATCCTGGATTTGATGGGCATGCATCAGGATGCCATGAGGACATTCCGCCAGGCCTTGAGTTGGGGCACCCGCAACATCAAACAGGCGAATGAAGTATTGGCAGCGATGCTCAACTCAGGGAGATACGAGGACGCCCTGTCTTTGGCCGATGCGGTCCTAGAAAGACAGGACCACGACAGCATGTACTGGAGGTTGCGTGGCAACGCCCTCTATGCTCTCGAGCGTTTTGAGGATTCCGTTAGTTGTTTTGCTAAAGGGCTCGAAATCAATCCGGACGATTCCTGGTTATGGTATTCGAAGGGAATGTCGGAGGAGGCCTTGCAGAATTACCGTGGGGCGGTTGACTGTTACGACCGCGCAATCGTTCGCGAATTGGAGAATGTCGATTTCTGGATGTCAAAAGCCTATTGTTTGCAGAAGTTGGACGTCAAGAATGAGGCTCTCAAATGTTATGACCAGGTGCTCAGGGTCAAGGCTGGCCACCTTCATGCGCTGGTGCGAAAAGGTCTACTCCTCACTGAGCTCGACCGTTACGATGAGGCACTCTTCTTCTTCTCCAAGGCCAATGAGATAACCCGTAACATGCCCAAGATACTGGCGTACCTCAAGGAATGCCACCGACGCCTTGGTAACCACGAAGAACTCGTAGAGGTCACACGCCGGGTGCTACGCCTGAACCCTGAGAGCCTGGGTGACATCTTGGACATGGGTAAGTCCTTGCAGATTCTAGAGCGGGACAAGGAGGCTTTACATTACTTCGATATGGCCCTAGAGCTACGGCCCGGGGACCGTTCCATAATAGATATGAAGCGCACATCTGTACGTCGAAGCGGCGATCCAGAGGCGTTGATGAAGCTTTTACAGGAAGTTTTGAAGAGTGATCCATTGGACCGTGGAGCGCGCATGGAATTGGCCGAACTTCACTACGACAATGGCAATTTTTCCGACACATTGAGGGTTATAGACGATATGGAAGAGCTCAAGGACGATCCTCCGTCACAGTCTTTAAGAGGCCATGCATTCCAGGCCTTGGGCCGTTATGAGGAGGCGGTGAGGGCCTACTCCCAATCCTTGAGTATTCGCCCCCATCATGTGAATACAATAAACATGCAGGCCACTGCCCTTAACCAGCAGGGGCGCAATGATGAGGCATTGGAGAGGTTGGATGAGGCCGCTTTCCTCGATCCGTTGAACTACAACACTCAATGGCTGAAGGCCAGGATCCTCTACAATGCGGGGAGGAAGGATGAGGCCAAAAAGCCGCTGAAAAGACTTTTCGAACTCGACCCTAGGGAAAAGGAGATTTGGTCCGAGGCAGCGGACATGCTCGAGGATCTACAAGACAGCTATCTCGCAGCCAGGGCTTTGACCAGGGCTATCAGCAATGGCGCAGAGGGCCTTTACTTAAGACTGGCGGAGAACCAGTTGGCAATCGGGGAAACCGATGAGGCATTGGATTCCCTATTGATAGCGACAAAGCAGCAACCCCGTTCCCAAACGGCATGGTTCCTTCTCGGCACCCAGCAGTCGTTGAGAGGGCATGCCTCTCAGGCCAAGGTGTCATTGCAAAAGGCCATCCGCCTAGATCCGAGCCTCAAGGATGCTCATATTGAGCTGGCAGAGATATTGGCATCCCAGAACAAGAAGACCAAGGCCATAAACTCCTTCGACAAGGCGATTTCCATCGATGACAAGGACCCCAGCCCACACCGGAGGAAGGCCGCCCTGCAGATAGAGCTTGGAAACTTGGAAGGTGCCATGATGAGTCTGCAGACGGTCCAGATACTGGCGCCGGGTGATGTGGAGGCCAGGGAGATGGTCGAGATTATTAAGAAAAAGCAGGAAGAGGCGGCCGCGGTGAAGCCCGAAACTCAATAGTTCTTCATATCGGCCTTCATGAACTCTCTCAATAAGCAGGTAGCGTAGTTACCTTTGGTAAGTGAGAATGAAACCACGTATCCTTCGTCCGCCAACTCGGTACGGAGTGATTCATAGCTGCAATGTATCTCACGTCTGCTGCCGCGGGAGCTGCAGCGTTGCATCTCTGGAACGACGAAGTCCTCAGGCTTCAAGCCCTCATTCTCCACCGCCTTTCTCTCTATCTCCCCCATCTCACCATCCGCAAATCGACTCTCACTTCCAAAAAGGATACCGCTGACGAAGGCTTTTCCAATCCTGACCTGATCGGCAACAAGGTCGATGTTCGCTGCCGTAACCTCGATCGGTCGTTCATGGATCGGGACTCTCTTATCGCCTATAGTTAGGACCAGATCCCCCTCTATGGGTTCGTGGATCGGCATCCCCCGTCTCATCCTTTCGCTTAGTATCCGGTTGAATATGTAGGACTGATAGGCGTGGACGAACATCATCTGCAGATTGTCAGGCAACTGCCGCAAGGCTCCAGCATAATCCTCGGGGCGGCGTGCAAGATGTTCGACCAAGGTCTTTTCAAAATTCATGCTACGCGGGAATTCGGAAAGGAGGTCGTCCCTTCCGTCCGGTTGTAACAGCTCGAGACGACAGGCCTTGGATTCCGGGCTCTCATATTCAGATGGATGGGCGAGGTAGGTGACGACCGCTTCTTTGAATTCCCCGGCAACAATCGATTTGCCCACCAGATGGGTTATCGGACGGGTGACGCCGAAACGCTGAACGCCGAAATAATTGGGGAATCCGCCGACAGCGTCCAGACTCTCCTTGCAGCTTGCAATGTCGTAGGCCAGTTCATCATCCTTCAGTTCACATTCGCGGACGTGGACGCTGAAACGGTTTCCGATGAGGTCTCCTATCTTTATGGGTCGGGCGGCCTGATAGACATCAGACACCCAGATATCGTTGAGCTCAATGGAGTCGAGCGCCTCGGGAGCCATCTCGAATGACATCAGTTGGCTGGTAATGGCTCTCTTGTCCTTGGTGCCAGCGAATCCAATGCGGTTACGGGAGACCCGCAGGGCGCTGGCGAGTTGCTTAACGAGCCGGTTCATCTCCCAATTGCGGGTAGTTATCGTGGCAATCGTGTAGCGACCGCCTTCCTTGGCCGGTGGCAGGTCGGATATCTCATCGACCATGAAGTCCTCGGCATGCGCTTTTATGCGACCGCCGGTACCATGACTCTCGCTGTGATAGAATTCTAGGCCGATGTCCTTCTCGGCCGTATTACATGGCGAAGGCGCCATTTTTCACTGTTTTCCGAAAAGGCCTTCCCTGACGGAGCGGAAATCAGTGATCAATGCGTCAGTGGACCTTTTGAAAGCATCCAACGGGTCGCCATTGCTGACAGTCAGCATGATCTCAGGGATTTCCAATTCAGGGTGAACATCGGTGAATTCGACATCCAGGACCATATCGTCCTGCAAGAGCCTGTCCAGTACAGGGCTTATGATGGTCATGTCAGGGTCTTTGACACCAACCTTTAGGGTGGTGGCGGTCTTTTCGATTAGCTGGAGCTCCATGTTTCCACGATATCGGTAGTATTCTTAAAACTTTGCCGACGCCCCTGAATCGGATGTAGAGGTCTGGCCTCGGTACATGGTTAGCAGCTCGGTAGCGTTGGTTGCTTGTTCTGCCGATTTATCGTCACGCACCTTCCCCGTGAAACGAGGGAACCTTACCGCCAGTCCGGAACCCTCAGGTAGGAGGCCCTCGGCTGCGGTATGTGTCGGACTGACACTGATCTCCGCCCCCATCACTTCCAGCACTATCGCCGGTTCGAACC
Organism: Candidatus Methanomethylophilaceae archaeon; assembly: GCA_007116915.1. Lineage (GTDB taxonomy): Archaea > Thermoplasmatota > Thermoplasmata > Methanomassiliicoccales > Methanomethylophilaceae > PWHV01. Next base: position 4,257 of record SKHQ01000037.1, on the reverse strand, counting down.
AGTGGTCAGCCTCCATGCGCGTGCTCAGCAGATCTGACGGACCCGATGAACGATGACCCTCCAACATGCCGGGGAGCTCAGCCAGGAAAGCGTCATCGAAACCACTCCCCAGTTTACAGACGGTCTGGAACATCCCCGTCTCCGGGTCATGGACTGCCATCAACAGTGCACCGTACAGTCCTTTCCTCTTTCCCTTGCCGGTGTAGGCACCGACGATAACGAGGTCGAAGCTGTCATTGAGGTCGCCACGGTAATCCTTTTTGTATTTTATCCACAGGAATCCGCGGTTGCCGGTCCGGTAAACGGAGTTTTCCGCCAGTGATTTGGCCATTATGCCCTCGCATCCGGCGACAAGGGCGCTCTCAAAGAAATCCTCTGCCTCGGCGACGGAATCCACAATCTCCAGGCGGGAGAACAGCAGCCCCTCACTCTCTTCCAGGTTCTCCTCCAATGCGGTCCTTCTCTCTGAGAAGGGACGAAGTGTCATATCCGCCTCATCCATTCTCAGACAATCGAAAAGGAAGATCTTGACAGGGTAATCCCTGACCGCCTCCTCCATTCCGAATTTGCGTCGGCGATGCGCCACCTCTTGGAATGGAAGCAGTCTGCCGGTCTTGAGGTCCACCGGGACACATTCGCCCTCCACGATGGCCGCTTGGCCCTTGAAAGAAGAACGCAACGACTCCACCACGTCCGGAAAATTTGCGGTGAGGTCCTCTAGACGCCGTGAGTAGAGCTTCACTTCATCTTCGGAGATGTGAGCTTGCACCCGTATACCGTCATATTTGTATTCCAGAGCGCAACGGCCACCGAGTTTTGTAAGAATCTCCTCCATGGAAGAAAGCCTCTCGGCAAGCATTGAACGGACCGGTCTGCCTACTTGCACATCTATGCCACGTACTCCCTCAATCCCATCTCTAGCCAAGCTTTCCGCCACTGCTCCGATGTCGGAACTGACGTTGAAGGCCCTCTCGATGTCTTGTCGATCCTCCTTGACTCCGAATGCAGAAGCCAAGGCATCCAATATGGTCATGGATGCCGCCCCAACTCTCATGCGCCCGGTGACGGTCCGGCAGAGGTAACGGGACTCGAGCGGCGATGCATCGTGAAGAAGGCTCGTCAGAAGTCTGATCCTCTTGGTCTGGGAGTTCTTCCCCTCGGCGCCTTCGATGCTACGTAGGTTTGTGAGCACCCTATCCAAAGTGAGCGGTTGGGAGAATAGATTGGTCTGCACCCTCTCCGCTGCCACCTTCTCGGCCACAGCTCCCAGGTCCCCCTCCTTCATCCACAGGTCATTGACGTATGACTCCTGCAGACGGGACGCGTCGACAATGGCCTTGAGTATCATCTTGTCGGCCATCCCCAACTTCTCGGTCACATGGTCGGGGTTAAGTTTACCCTGGGTCAGATAGACAACCTGCCTGAGCTCGGACGCCTCCACTTGACGGAAAAAATCCGCTAGTATGGAGGTCATCTCCAGCCGGCTGCTGGTGGACTCCAGACGGTCGTAGGTGCTCGCCAGCTCCTCATAGAGCATGACGGGGATAATGTGCGGACCGCTATTAATCATAACGTTCATTCAGCGGAAGCGGGCTAGGGAGCTCTGCGACCTCAAGCTCTCTTCGATCTGCCTTCGGGAACGCAATTCGCGATCCAAATCCTCGAGACGTCTCTTCATCTTCCTCTCCTTGTTCAATGATGACCTCTGGAAAACCTCGTCCCGTGTCCCTTTTGCAATGAGTATGTGGACCTCTCCATCGCTGAACCTGCCGGTTCGTCCCCGGCGCTGGATGCTACGGATCTCTGATGGGACTGGCTCATAGAACAGGACCATGTCGGTGTTTGCCACATCGAGGCCCTCCTCACCGACGGAAGTGGCGACCAGGACGTTTACTTGCCCCTCCCTGAACTGCCGAAGGACGTCCGCCTGCCCCTTTTGTTTCAGGCCATCGTGACCTGCCTGTCCAATAAGCCTGCCCACCCTGGCTGTTGATATACGGGCCAATCTATCGGCCACCATTTCGCAGGTGTCGCGATAATGGGTGAAGACCAGCACCCGCGAATCCGGCTTGGAGTCCAATTGTCTACTGACCAAAGTCATCACACGAGATACCTTGGGATGTTCGGTCTTGGTTGCCACCAGCATCTCCCGCAGGCGGTCGTACTCCTGGTTGGCAAGTAGTTCGCGGGTGGCCCGACTGGACTTCTCCTGTCCTTTCTCATCCTCCAAGCGGTCGAGGAATCGGGAGAGGGAGGTGGTGCCTTGCGTCTCCGCCAGGCCGATGGCGTGGAGTATCTTCATCGCTATCGCCTGCACCGTCAGCGCACGGAATACGGTGTAACTCCCCTTCTCATGTGCGGCACGGGCCTGTAATGTCTTGCCCAGTGCCAGAAGTCTCTTCGCCGTTGCCACTGACTTATCATCCAAAAACCGAAGCTGTACCAGTTCATCGATGTATTTGTCCAAGAGGCGTCGTAGGACTGCGATGATGTCCATCAGGTCCTCCGGCAGGTCAAGTTCCAAGGTCTTCATTTCGATATTGTGGACATATGGCGCCACGTCCGGGTCCTCCTCGGTGCGGACCTCTATCCGAAAAAGCCTAAGGTTCTCACAGACCTCCATTATACGCTTACTGTCACTGCCTGGCGATGCGGTTATACCCATACTCAGACGTCGGAGATGGTGATAATGTTCTGCCACCCTTACGTAGGAGTAGCTACCCACTCCGCGATGGGCCTCATCGTAGACCAAGATACCAACGTCGTTGAGTTCGTACCGCCCTTTATCCAGGTCGTTGGCGATTACCTGCGGCGTTGATACGATCACCGTGTTACCCTCCCAAACCGTGACCCTCTTTTCGGGGGCGGTCTCTCCGGTCATGGACGCCACTCTGACCGTGGGCATCTTATCTTGAAGGACATCACGATGCTGTTCAACCAGGGGCCGGGTGGGTGCTAGGATCAATGCCTTGCTGGCACCTTTATGCAGTGAATCGGCGACCACTCGGAGGGCCACGATAGTCTTCCCCATCCCCGTCGGTATTACTACCAGGGTCGACTCCTTGCCGCAAATTCGGGCCAATGAGGTCTGGTATTCCCTCTCCTCGACAGTGTATTCCTTGATGAGAGGATGATTGACGTGCACGTACCTTAGAAGGGTCGTGAATAAAAATAAAGTGGGTAAGGGGGATTGAAATTAGTTTCAGTTACAGCCGCTGCCACAGGAGCCGCAGCCGCTTGCCTTGGGGTTCTCGATAGTGAGGCCGGTACCCATCTGAGGGTCGTCAATGAACTTGATTACGCACTCGTCTAGGACCTCTGCAGTCTCTTTGTCGTAGTAGAATGAGAATCCATCCAGGGCTACCTCGTTGTCGCCTTCCTCTTTCTCGGATTGGAACTTCATTCCGAACTGAGGTCCGCTACAGGCCATGCCGGCCAGATAGATCTTGACGCCCTGGCCTACTTTGTCGTTCTCTTCTAGCATTTGTTTCAGAAAATTCTGAGCTTCAGGAGTTACTTCTACCAAGTTAATTCACCTATCACGAAAAAACAATGCCGTTATATAAACAAGTTCCCCAGTTACCAAATCGTTCCTAGCGGGTAGGCATTTTAATAACCATACTATGGGATTCATTGACGATACGATGGAAGGAAAGCACGAGATCGAGATATGCGGGGCGAGGATCGTCATCGATGATGGCAGGGCGGAAGTCATCGATCCTCCAAAGATCACCCACTGCCCCATGCGTAGCCGTGTATACGGTACTGAGGATGAGGACACCGACTCGGTTCTATCCACATTAAGGAAGAATGTGAGTGAATGGGGTATGTTCACATCCGACCGTCTGCTGAGGACGGAGGATAGGACGGTCACATTCGGTGCCTCCGAGATAGTCAGTGACGCCCTTCGTGACGGTCTTCTCGATTGCGCTGTAACGGTGTGCGAGGGGGCGGGGACGTTCATATGTTCCGATTCCCAGGTGGTTCAGGCGGTCGGTGCGCATATGACCGGCATACTATCCACGTCGCCGATGCCTGTCCTTCAGAAGCGTTTGAGGCAGGAAGGTTGCACGCTGCTGGATGAAAAAGCGGTCATCGACCAGTTATCAGGCCTCGTCAAGGCCGCATCGATGGGCCACAAGAGGATCGCAGTCACAATCATGGGCAAGGACGCATTCGCCGCTCAGGTCATCAAGGAGAAAAGCTCGGAGCTAGGTGTCGAGACTCTGCTGATAGGCGTCCACACCACCGCCGTGT
>SKHQ01000043.1 GCA_007116915.1 Candidatus Methanomethylophilaceae archaeon | reverse complement strand
ATTCTCAACCGTGTCGGAGTAGTTCATTCCGATAAACAATTCTTCGATGCGGATGGAGGATAGTAAATGAGCAATGAAAAGATATTTGCGGACCTTAAGAAGTCTATAGAGACCTGGGACGCGGATCTAGCCGAGGTGGCCACAAAAGCGGCAATCGAAGCTGGCATTCCCGCAGGTGAAATTGTGGACAAAGGTCTGGCAAAAGGGATGGAAGTCATCGGAGATAGATTCGACAAGGCCGAAATCTATCTCCCCCACGTCCTTGGAGCGTCCAAGGCCATGGAAAGGGCATTAGAGATCCTAGCTCCCACTCTTGCGTCAGGCGATTCGTCCTACCGAGGCACTGTTGTTATGGGCACTGTTCTCGGTGACATACATGAGATTGGCAAGAACGTTTGCTGTGCGATGCTCAAGGGAGCAGGATACAGAGTATTAGACCTCGGTCCAGATACTTCTGTGGAATCCTTTTTGGAGGCAGTGGAAAAGGAGAAGGCCGATGTCGTTGGCGGTTCTGCTTTGATGACAACCACGCTGATGGTCCAAAAAGACCTTGTGGATGCAGTAAATGAAGAAAATGTTCCAGTGAAGACCATGTTCGGCGGTGCGCCATGTACTCAGGAATGGGCTGATGAGATTGGCGCAGACGGATATTCCGAAAATGCAGCCGAGTGTGTCCAACTGGTCAATAGGTTGCTAGGTAAGTGATTGAAATGGCCGTACAAAGACCATTGACCGTTTGTGATGTCTATGACAGATTCCTCAAAGGAGAGAAGATGTCAGAGAGTGATTGGGACTATAAGATAATCCCAACGAACGCTGCTGAACTGAAGAACAAATACAAACTCGACTTCGGCAAGAATATCGTGCCTGAGGATAAGGACATGGCCAATAGGCTTTTCCAAGCAGGTATGGAGATGTTGGTGACTACCGGCTTCTACAACTGTGACATGAAGCGCGTCGCTAAGTTCACCGAAGAAGAGATTTGGGAAGGAATCAAGAAAACCCCTACAAGCCTAGTTCTCGGTGAGTACCGAGACGCAGTTAAATTCGAGCCCCGCCGTGGGAACTCGTCAAAGAAGCCAGTCATACAGGGTGGACCCACGGGTGCACCCGTTTCCGAGGATGTTTTCGTCCAGGTTATGCAGAGCTACGCCCAGGAGGCGATAGTGGATACCCTGGTTAACGGTGTCATGTCAACCATAGAAGGTAGGCCAGCCACCACCAATACGCCCTGGGAGATCAAAGCAACTATGGCTGAGCTCCGTGCGCTGAAAGAGGCTAGGGTACGTGCCAACCGCCCATATATGGCCATATAGGGACCCGAGACTCCCCTTTCAGTCGGGGGACGTCTCGCAGCAGACCTTGTTCATTCAGGCATGAGGCCGTGCGATTCGCACGAATGCTCACAACTGAACGAGCTAAAAATTGATGGAGCTGCCTTGAACATGCTTGCTGGATGGGCAGCAAACGGCAACATCATCATGATGGAGCAGATGCCCATATTCGGCGGATACTGCGGAGGCGTGGAGGAGACCGCAATCTGTGACACGGCCACTCACATAGCTTCCTTTGCTTTCTTGGGTGCCAACTACCATTTGGATGGACCAATACATATCAGATGGGGCAACACAACTTCGAGGGAGACGATGCAGATAGCCGCGCACACCGCTGCTGCCATGGACCAGAACACCGATTTGCTGATTGCGAACCAGTACTACCCGGTGGCCGGCCCATGCACTGAGATGTGTTTGTTGGAGACAGCGACACAGGCGATATCGGATACTGCTTCCGGTCGTGAACTCCTGTCCGGTTCGGCTGCTGCCAAGGGAGTAGCCATGGACAAGACCACTGGAATGGAGGCACGTATGATGGGGGAGGCTTCCAAGGCCGCCGCAGGTATGGCGATCGAGGAGGTCAATCCCATTATCGAGGCACTCGTCAGCGGTTATGAGAAGGACTATGCCAAAGCACCATCCGGAAAGCGTTTCCAGGAGTGTTATGATGTCCTTAGCGTCAAACCTAAGGAAGAATATCTGGCAGTCTACGAATCTGTTGTTCAGAAGCTCAGGGACCTCGGTCTAGACATTCGCAACTGAATAACCACAACAAACCTTTTCATTTTTTCATTTTTTCGAATAGAACCAATACATTTATCCATCTTTACGTGAAACTAATGAACTCGATACAGTGTCATCTTCCTACGGACAATATCCAAGACCAAGGTTTCATATATTTACGGCAACAAATGCTTCAATATGGCGAAAAGACCTCTACTGATATCGATAATAGGCTACATTTACCTGTTGATGGGACTTTCATTGCTGTTCTTGGGAATGGCCGCGATATTCGGTCTCTCAATCACAGTGCCCGGTATGCTGGTAGTGGGCGGTCCCCTCGGTGCAGGTCTGTTAGTGACCGGCCTGATATTGTTCCTGATAGCCTATGGCTTTCTGAACGGTTGGTCGATTATGTGGTACCTGGGTGTGATAATATCCGCTTTGATGGCCATAAGCTCGTTGCTGGCCCTGCCTGCTGGAATTGTCACACTTGTCATCAACGCGGTGATACTGTACTACCTGTTCCGGCCCGGCGTCAAGAGGTTCTTCAAGATTTGAATCGAACATCTGCACGCAAGGAACCGACATCCAATGTCTGCTGATGATAGGCAGACCAACCGGAGAAGTGGCGGTCAGGATGTCAGGGAAACAATATCATCCGGTCGACCGTCACAACTTCCCTCATATAAAATTAGTCAATCAAAGCTAAAAAGAACCGACATCCTTTTTGAAAAGATCTTTTCCTGATTACCTACTGTTCAATTCATGGAATGTTTAAATTGAAAATAGAGAACCTATGTCTAAACCACTGGTTACACGACTTTGCCGATTTGAAATCCATGGATGGGCCAAGTTAACAGTCCATTTCCATGTTCGGTCATGGAAACCAATGGCTGATTACACCGAATTTCTTTACGGAATTATCAGACTGGTAGAGTCCAAATCGTTTGGGGTTGCTAGAATACATTTATTAGCTGATAAAACAAATGAATAATCGTTGTTGATGAGTTGCTGACATACTCAATGCCAACATCAGCACGACAAGGGTGAGGTGAATGAATTACGGATTATATGTTATAACGGACGAAATTGCTGCTACTGGCAGAAGCCCCGTTCATATTGCCCAGAAATGTGCGAAACATGGGGCGAACGTATTGCAGTTGCGGGACACTAAGATGAGTCCCGAGGAACTACTGAATTGTGCCAAAGAGGTGTTTGAGGCGATCAAGGGATCAAGCATGCGCCTGATAATCTGCGACGACCTCGATGCTGCTTTAGGTTCGGGAGCCGCCGGTCTGCATATCTACGAATCGGATATCAGCGTCAAAGAGGCCAAGTCCAAAGGCCCGGATGGATTCATCGTCGGGGTGTCGGTGAGGGATGCTGATGCCGCATCCAAGGCCGAAGCGGATGGTGCTGATTACGTTATATGGGGGCCATTGTTCCCCAGCTATCTCGAGGACCTCGGTGAGCTACAAGGATTGGACGACCTTAGGGCTTTGAAGGATTCCATCAGTATCCCGGTGGTAGCCATCGGAGGGATCAAGTTGTTCAACGTCGCCGAGACACTTAAAGCGGGTGCGGACGGTGTTGCCGTGAAGACCGGTGCCCTGCACCAGCGCGACATCGGTGAGGCCGTGGATCTGATGGTCAAGGTGATAACCCGGACGAGGGAGGAGATGGCGTAGATCCGATTAGAAAAGAAACCACCCTTGAAATCAACACCCTCAGGATGTAGAAGATCAGTGAAATAAAAAGGGTTTTGATGAGGAGCGCAGTTCCTACTGACGCTCGACATCGCCAGACAAGACGATGTCAAGAGGACATCACCCTCCATGCGGCATTGTTGTGTGGTTGTTTAGGGAAAACCGTCTATTCGCCATCATGCAGCTCGCTGGTTATCCCAATCGGGCTGATGCTGGGGCCGCCCCCTGATCCAATTTTCATGCCTTCTTCTTCGCAGGCTTTTTCTTCTTCGCAGCCTCTCCACTCTTGGCAGATGTCTTTGCCTTCTTCTTTGCCGGCGTCTTCTTCGTTGCCTTTGGCGCGGGCGCAGCCTTCTTGGCCGTGACTATCCCGCCTATCAGCTGGCTGACCGATATCAATGCCGCTTCCTCATCCTTACCGACCCTGTCAGCGAAAGATGCGATTTTGGAGCGGAACATCTCAATGTCGGCCTTGCTCAGCTCACCCTTCCTTTCATCGAGTTTAGACTCCGCGAAAGCCAGTGCCTCTGACAAAGGGCTTTCCTCTTTGGCATCTTCCTTTTGCTCAGGTTCTTCCGGGACGGGCTCAGACATCTCGACGGTCGGTTCTGGTACTGTTTCAACAACAGGCTCTTCCACCTTATCTGCGACCTTCACATCCTCAACCGCTTCGGGCTCAGGAAATGTCTCCTGAACCTCTTCTTCGTCTTCTACTGTTTCAATCACACTCTCCATCATCTTAGGTTCAACGAGGTCTTTCTCTTCCACGACCTCTTCCTGAACTGCCTTTTTGCCGCCTAGCAAACCTGCGAAAAAATCCTTTAACTTTTTTATGAACGACATTCCCGTCACCTTAACGATAATAGATTACCAGAACTATTAAAATAAGACCCATTTTTGATTGTTTATCAACGAACGGCATCACCGTTTTTCGATTTCTTTGCGGTTAGGTTATCTACGGTCAATCCAATTACGCGAAGGTGTCCAACGTCGGAGGTCCGCGCAGTCATGGTGATGTAAAGACCGCTATAGTCACGGGTGCAGCATCCGGTTTAGGTCTTCGTATAGCAGAGACTTTGTGCGAGACAGGCATGAGGGTCATTCTGGCAGACATTGACATCGATAGATGCCGCATTGAAGCTGAAAATCTCGAATCCATTTTTGGAACAGGGACAAAAGCGGAATATCTGGATCTGGGGGACAAACGGTCTATCAAGGGATTCACCGACGTCTTCCTCTCTTCAAACGACAGATTGGACATATTGGTGAACAACGCCGGTGTGATGAATCCTCCGTTTCTCCGTACTTCGCAGGGTCATGAGCCTCACTGGGGGATTAACCACCTGGGTCATTTCTCCTTGACCGTTCTTTTGCTGAAGGCCCTTATTAATACGGAAGGTTCACGCGTGGTCACACAATCCAGCATCGTCCACGACAGCGCCGATATTGATTTCACCGACATCGATTCTGAAAGGCGTTATCGTCCGTGGCAGGCCTACAAACAGAGCAAGCTAGCAACACTTCTGTTCTCATCGGAGTTGCAGAGGAGGCTTGATAATCACCATCTCAATGATCCGATAAGTGTGGCCTGCCATCCGGGATTGGTGAACACTCCACTATATCGTAACGGGAGGTCCCTGGGGCTTCTCCTCCGGCCGTTCATGCACAGCATAGGGGACGGCGCTGCCCCATGCATCATCGCCTGCACCGGAAATGACGTCAAAGGTGGAGATTTCTATGGTCCGGAAGGTTGGAGGGGATTCAGGGGAAAACCTGTTAAGGTGGAGCCTTTGGGAAGAGGCGCCGATGCCCGATTGGCTACCAGGGTGTGGGATCTGTCCAAGACGATGACAGGCCTAGATCCCGATATTGTGTTGAGCCAACAATCAAAAACAAACCATTGACTACCTGTTTCGCCGTCAAGCGGTTTTTTCTCAATCATATTTTTGTTTATACAATCAAAATTGAGTTCAAAGATCATTATGCAGTAAGTGCTTTTTCATACGGATGGGTCAAAAAACCAGAACCCAATCACCATTCGGAATTTGAAACGACTGAGCCCGTTTTCTCCATACTCAATTGGCATCCTCGAATACGCATATTCGGTTTTATCCAGATACGCAGTAGTTGGATAATAACGAGTTCTAGGATTCAGCGCTCACATATTTTTCAATTGTTACAATAAACAAATAAATGATTATGACAATGATATCAACAGTGTCTTACTCGGGCTAGAAGCACAAGGTTGATATCCTGAATGGGTCTCAACAACCATCTACCCCGGGAAGGGCGGGAAACCCCCGTGCCGTAGGGTCAAAGAAGGTATTGAAATGAGAGAAATGGCATTTGAGGTGTTGGAAATACTCGAGGACGCTGGAAAGGCCATCTCCACCTCGGAGATGGCAGAGAGGCTCTCCATGGACGCCGCTGAGCTGGTACCACTCATCCGAGAGCTGGTGAGCCTGGGGTATGACATCTCCTCCACCGGGGATGAGATGCATTCTCTGGTCAGCCGTAGTGACCGCATACTGCCCTATGAGTTGAACAAGAAGCTCCGCACCCGTTTCGTGGGTAAGGACCTTCGTTATTCCGATTCCATTCCGTCGACACTAGCGGCCGCCAAGCGCCTAGCCCAGGAAAAGGATGCCGAGGAACTGCACGGGACTGTCGTCGTTTCGGAGCAACAGACCGGAGGCGTGGGCAGGATGGGGCGTTCATGGGCCTCGCCCCCCGGCGGCATATGGGCCACTGTTGTTTTGAAGACCCATATACCGATAGACCGTCTGTTCATGGTCACCATGGCCGGATCACTGGCAATCGCCAGGGCTATAAGGCGCGAGTACGACCTGCTCGCATTGATCAAGTGGCCCAACGATATTTTCATTGGCAGCAAGAAGGTTGCGGGGCTGTTGCAAGAGGTCGATACTGAAGGGGACGTCGTCAACCATGTGCTATTGGGGATGGGTATCAACGCCAATGTGGACCTCAGCGAACTTCCCGATGAACTGCGTAAGATAGCGACCTCCCTCCATGAGGAGATCGGAGAGCCTGTAGACCGCACCAAGTTCCTTGCCCGTGTCCTGAAGGAGTTCGAACTGCGCCTGCTCCAACTGGAGAGCGGGGAGTACGACACCATCGTCAGGGAGTGGAAGAGCCTGTCACTGACACTCAACCGCCGCGTCCATGTTAAGACGATGACCAAGTCGTTCAAGGGGGAGGCCATTGATATCGACCAACACGGTGCCCTCATCATAAGGAAGGACAACGGCAAGGTCGAGAAGGTTATCGCTGGCGATCTCTTCCAACTCTGAAACCCCAACCTCTTCTCCATTCTTTTTCTATACTAGGTAGTCAGTTAGCCAGACTTAGAAAGGTGACCTGATGAGGATAGATAACCGCGCGTCATTGCTCTCCTACAGTGCCACATTCATCGCCCTGATAGCCGCAGGAAGCTGGATATCAATCCCCTTCATACCGGTGCCACTGACCCTCCAGACCTTGTTCGTTCTTTTGGCCGGTGTGGTAATGCGCCGTCATGCGGTGATACCGGTGACGCTCTATCTGATAATGGGTGCATTGAACCTCCCCGTGTTCCACAACGGTACTGCCGGTATAGGCATACTGCTCGGGCCGACGGGAGGCTATCTCCTAGGTTTCTTACCCGCCGCCCTGATAGCGGGTCTGGCATACGAGAGGGCATCGAAGTTCGTTCGTGTCACCGGGCTGGCACTCGCCAGCCTAATGATTTATCTCTTCGGGGTGTCCTGGTTGTCCTATTCCGCATCGATACCCATCCTGGAGGCCACAATACTCGGCATGGTGCCTTTCATACTGGGTGATGCTGTCAAGCTGTACGCTGCCTACGTGATAGGTGAGAGGTTAGAATGATACGTGTCCGTGGGATGAGACATCATTTGATAGACATAGAAAGACTCGATGTCGAAGGAAATCGGGTCGCGCTCATCGGTCCCAACGGGGCCGGTAAGACCACCTTACTGGAAGTCTTGGCCGGAATGGATAGGATACGTGAAGGTAGCGCGACCGTCCTGGGCAAGTCTCCTCACGAGGTAAAGGTGGGATGGGTAGGGGAGTTTCCCGATAGGACAATGCTGTTCTCGCGCGTCTGTGACGAGGTGGCATCTTCGCTGAGGTTCACCAAGGTCGAGCAGACGGAGGCGGACCGCATCGTACTGGAGGCAATGGCCATGCTGGGGAGGCCCGACCTCCTTAAACGTTACACGAGGAGCCTCTCCGGTGGCGAGAAGGCATTGGTAGCCTTCGCCGCCGCCATCGTGAACTCCCCAGACATACTGATATTGGACGAGGTGGACAGTCATCTGGACGAGGCCACTGTGAAGATGATCGCTGACGCCGTGCAACGATCGGGGATACCGACGTTGTTCTGTACCCAGGACATGGACCGCGCCGCCACTGCTGACCACGTGATTTTCTTGCGGGATGGCAAGGTGGAGTTCTCGGGACCGCCCGCAGAGGTCTTCGGACAGCTGCAGGATGGCTGTTTTTATCCCAGCCTGTGGAGGTTGTCACAATGAGGGCCGATCTGGACTTCATAGCGGAACGTGAGGATTTCAAACTGAGATGCGCAGCATCCTACAGCGAAGGGGTACATCTGGTAAGCGGTATCATCGGTAGCGGAAAGAGCACGATGGCCCTGGTCATGGCATCCCTGTTACAATGCCAGGGGAGCTACTCCACAAAAGGCGTACAGAGGACTATACTCTCCATGCAGTTCCCTGAGTACCACATAACCTCGTCGTCACTGGACGATGAGGTCAGATCATGGGGGCTCGATCCCCGTGATGTACTTCCGCGTGCCGGTATGGAGGGCAGAGGTGCGATAGATCCTTTCAAACTCAGTCGCGGTCAGTTGAAGAGATTGAACCTGGCCTGTGTCTTCGCCCTTGATCCGGACATCCTCCTCCTCGACGAGCCATTCTCCTCTCTGGACTGTATGGTCAAGTCTCGGGTCTGTAAGGCCATAGAGTCCCGACAGGACAAGATCACCATGGTGTTCTCCCACGAGCGGTCGGTGCTTCCGCGGGTGGACAGCATCTCACACATCGCGGACGGGGAGCTGAGGTATCATGGGAATACTCCGGATGCGGTCATGCAATGGTCGTCACCACCTCCCTATCTGCGTAAGGCGTTGGAACGGGGAGCCAGACCGAAGAACATCGCCCTGCAGGATTCAATGGAGGCACTATGCGCGATCCGCGATTGAGGATAGCGGCCACCATACTGCTGTCCACGGCGGCCTTCATGAGCATGGGCGGTGCGGTCATCGCATTCCTGTGGTGGTTACTGTTCACACCCCGTCTCAAGGCCATTCCTCATCCCCGCATGCTCTTCGGAGTTCTGCTTATGATCACGCTCACCGCGTTGGTTTCAGAATACACTGGAGGTCTGGGTCTGAGTTATCTAGTAAGGATGATACCCATCATTCTGATAGCGGCCTGGGCCTATTTCGACCGCCAGGAGAGCGAACTACTGGACGTCTCGGTATGGTTGTTGGGTAATAGGATCGGTTTCGATATCGGCCTCACCGCTGAGATGGGGCTGCAGAGTCTGCAGCTGATAAGCCATGACCTCGTTAAGATAAAGCAGGCCATGGCCATAAAGGGTATGCCGATATCGGTGACCAGCATGGTGCCGTTGGCGATGAACTTGGTGGTAAACCAACTGCGGCGTACTGAGGAGGCTTCCAAGCTGCTCACAGTCCGCGGCTACAGCGCCGGCGGGGAGATAACGCCGAGATTCGTTACCACTAAAGCCGATGTTTCTCTGACTTTCATAGCTTTACTTACGTTTTCCACATCTTTTTGGTTGTTTTAGTGAAATATTTTATACTTGTACTGCTGATTTCTGCTGAAACAGTTTTTATGAGATTTCAAATCAGACAGAGGTAACTCTCATGTGTCCTGCCAGCCCTACAAAATTGAAGATCACCGATACCACATTACGTGACGCACACCAGTCTTTGATCGCCACCCGCATGCGTACCGATGATATGATAGAACTGGCCAAATCCATGGATGAAATGGGTTTCTGGTCGGTAGAGGCATGGGGCGGGGCGACCTTCGACTGCAGCATGAGGTTCCTGGCTGAAGACCCCTGGGAGCGTTTGCGTAGGCTGAAGGAGGTATTGCACAAGACTCCCATACAGATGCTATTACGAGGGCAGAATCTGGTGGGTTACCGTCACTATCCCGATGACGTGGTGGAGAAATTCGTAGCTGCAGCAACCGACAACGGCGTAAGCAACTTCCGCGTATTCGATGCTTTGAACGACGTCCGTAACATGAAGAAGTCAATGGTGGAGGTGAAGAACAACGGAGCCCACCTCCAGGGAGCCATTTCCTATACCACCAGTCCCGTGCACGACAGTGCCTCATTCATAGAGATGGCCAAGGAGCTTTACTCCTTGGACTGCGACTCCATCGCCATCAAGGATATGGCAGGACTAATAACGCCCCAGGAGGCGGTGGAGATAATCACCGGGATAAAGGATGAGATGGACATACTCGTCTGTTTACACTCACATTCAACCAGCGGCCTAGCCCCTATGAGCTACCAGGCTGCCATCGATGCCGGTGTCGATATCGTCGACACCGCCATGTCCCCCTTCGCATTCGGTACATCACAACCTGCCACTGAGAGTATAGTCGCCGCCGTCCAAGGAACCGCCCGCGACAGCGGTCTGGACATCAACCATCTACGGAAGGCCCGCAACCTATGTCTCACACTACGTGAAAAATACGGTGGTCTGGTTGACCCTGTATCCGAACGGGTGGACGCCGACGTTCTCATATACCAACTCCCCGGCGGCATGATATCCAACATGATATCTCAACTGAAAGAGCAGGACGCCTTCGACAGATTGAATGATGTCTTCGAGGAGATCCCGAAGGTGCGTGAGGACCTTGGATATCCGCCATTGGTCACGCCTACCAGTCAGATAGTCGGCACTCAGGCCATATTCAACATCCTTTCCGGCGGGGAGCGTTACAGCAATGTGACCAAGGAGGTCAAGGATTACGTTCTAGGCCTTTACGGCAAGCCACCGAAACCCATCTCTTCTGAGATACGGAAGAGGATCATCGGTGACGCGGAGGTAGTGACCGTCCGTCCCGCCGATCTCCTCGAACCCATGTATGAGAAGATGAAGAAGGAGGCCATGGACCTGGGCATAGTGAAGAAGGATGAGGACATCCTCAGCTACATCATATATCCCAGCATCGCACCTTCCTTCCTCAAGGGGGAGAGGAAGTGCGAATGCCTGCCTCCCAAGCCAGGTACTGCACAGCCAGTCGGGACCATACCTGCCGCCATGGAGGTCGAGGTGGATGGAGAGGTGTTCTCCGTGCGTATCGTCTCCGTGGACGGTACCGCCGCCGCACCCGTCGCCGGCAATGAAAAGGCGCCTCGTGGCGATATGCCCGGAGGTGTCAAGAGCAACATGACCGGAATGGTGCTCAAGGTACCGGTCCAGCGTGGAGCCAAAGTAAAGAAGGGCGACACCCTTGTGATACTAGAGGCGATGAAGATGGAGAATCCCATACACAGCCCCCAGGACGGTACCGTCAAGGATATCTTCGTAGACAGTGGCGACGTTGTATCCAGCGGCGATGTGCTGATGGTGGTGGAGTGAGGGGGTGCTGAGATGGCATTCTTTGATAAGGTATTGATCGCCAACCGTGGCGAGATCGCCATACGCGTTATGCGCGCCTGCCGTGAATTGGGTATAGAGACGGTAGCAATCTACTCCGAACCCGATAAGAACGCTCTTCACGTGAAGTACGCCGACGAGGCTTTCTGTGTCGGCGAGGCCCATCCCCGTAAGAGCTACCTCAACATGGAGAGGATCATGGAGGTTGTCCAGCAATCCGGTTCTGAGGCCATACATCCTGGATACGGTTTCCTGGCCGAGAATAGCCAATTCGCAAAACTCTGTGAGGATACAGGCGTCAAATTCATCGGTCCGCCATCCAAGGCAATGGAGGTCATGGGATCAAAGATCGGCAGCAAGAAGATGATGCGTGATGCCGGCGTTCCTGTGCTGGAGGGTACCGAGGGCGGCGTCAAGAACGTTGACGAGGCTCGGGACATAGCCGCTAAGATAGGCTATCCTGTAATCACCAAGGCCAGCGCCGGAGGCGGTGGTATTGGGATGCAGATAGTACACTCCGAAGATGAATTGGAGGAGGCCATAGAGAAGGCCATGAGGATAGCTAGCTCTGCTTTCGGCGATGCCACAGTGTTCATAGAGAAGTATCTGGAGAAGCCCCGCCACATCGAGGTTCAAGTGCTGGCCGATGAGCATGGCGATGCCGTGCATCTATTCGAGAGGGAGTGTTCGATTCAAAGGCGTTATCAGAAACTGGTGGAAGAGGCGCCCTGTCCCATAATGACCGAGGAGCTGCGCGAATCGATAACCCAGTCCGCCCTCACGGTTGCCAAGACCGTCGGTTACACCAACGCTGGTACGGTGGAGTTCCTGTACGCTGACGGCAAGCATTATTTCATGGAGATGAACACCCGTCTACAGGTGGAACATACCATAACCGAGATGATCACCGGCGTGGATCTGGTGAAACAGCAGTTGGCCATAGCCGCCGGTGAACCACTGAGATTGAAACAGAAGGACATCACCATCCGCGGCCATGCCATCGAGTGCCGTGTCAACGCCGAGGACCCGATGAATGATTTCAATGCAGACCCCGGTAAGATACTACGCTACCGTTCACCCGGAGGGCCTGGTATCAGGGTCGACTCCGGTGTGCACATGGGATACACCATCCCGGCGCAGTATGACTCGATGGTCTCCAAGCTGTGCGCTTACGGCTCTGACCGCAACGAGGCCATACAAAGGATGCGCCGGGCTATTTACGAATACGTGATACTCGGCGTCAAGACCACCCTTCCCCTGCATTATGCCATCATGAACAACCGCGCCTTCATCCGTGGCGACACCCACACCCACTTCCTACAGGAACAGGACATACTCAACAAGCTCAAGGGTTACATGGAGGATGAGGAATCGCGGATGCAGACATTGGCGGAGTCGTTCCGGCAAGGTCGCGAGATAGCCGCTATAACCGCCGCGGTGGATGTTTACGTGAGAAGCAACCAACCTAAGGGATGATTTCCGCATAATCAGATGGCGATATTAAAATATGCAATCATGACGTTCCAG
Source organism: Candidatus Methanomethylophilaceae archaeon (assembly GCA_007116915.1). Classification (GTDB taxonomy): domain Archaea; phylum Thermoplasmatota; class Thermoplasmata; order Methanomassiliicoccales; family Methanomethylophilaceae; genus PWHV01. Next base: position 4,303 of record SKHQ01000043.1, on the reverse strand, counting down.
ATTTGACGGCCGGGGGTGGTCATTCTGGGAATCAATGAGATCAAAGAGAAAGCCTCAAAGAGCAAACTCCGCGGGAACCCATTCGTGGAGAAGGTTTGGGACATCATACACGATCCGAAACTGTTCACAATGTCAGCAGATGAGCTGGCGGAGCTCAGAAAACAACTGATGCGCGAGTCGCTGGCATTCTTCCGCGACAATTCAGATTACTACTCGTCGTTGTTCGAGAGGCTGGACATCGTTCCAGAGAAAGCGGAGAAGGCCGACCTTGTCAAATTGGTCGTGCCCGCCGACATGCTACGCGGCGGCGGCCAGGAACGCTTCGTCATCGATGACGTTGACGAGGGCGGCGAATTTTTCCAATCCAGTGGCACCACGGGAAAGGCTCCGGTCAAGATCTACCGCAGCCCATTGGACCTGGCGATAATGGTCAAGGCCAATGCCGACCTTTTCGAGTACGTTTACGGTCACGAGCTGGAGGAGAACAAAGGGCTCGCCCTGTTCATGGCCGCTCCTGAACTTAGGAACGTGCTCAGTTTCGTGGCCTTCGTGGAGCTGGCGCTTGAATCCAAAGGGATCGAACTCCTTTATGGGATGAGCATGCGTGAGGCCGAGGAGGGTGAGACTTTTTGGCAGCGCCTGCAGCCCGACAAGAAGAACATCCTGCGTTTCCTGAAGAGCAAGGACGAACCCAAACTCTTCTTCACCGCTCCCGCCGGCGTCTACCTGATGTCCAAGCGCTTCAATGAGATGAGCAACCTTAAGCGTGAGGTATCCAAGATTATAACCCGTGCCCCTCCGGTGAACCTCGGTAAGGGCGGCGTCATAGTCACCGGCGGTGGCTCGAAGGGCTTCGTAGACCTTCCTCCTTACGCTGAGATGGCGGAAGGCGCTCGCAATTATTTCAAGGCGCTCTCCCGCAGCGGTGACGGCGTCGTGGCGCCCTTCATGGACGTCCTTGGTATGACGGAAACTCTGACTGCGCTCATAGACCACCACGACCTTATGGGAAAGATACCGCATCCCTTATCAGAGGTTTTCCTGGTGGATCCCAAGACCTTCGAGCTCATAGACGAGCCGGGCAAAGAGGGATTGATATGCATATACAACCCGTTCGTGACGACCTGGGTGGAGGCCTTCTTCCCCGGCGACATAATGATGTACCATCCTTCTGACCGTTACTATGGAAAGGAGTTCGAGTTCGGGAGGAGACTGACCGTCAAGGAGGGATGGGACCTCCAGCGTGCCTGCGGCGGTACCCTAGAGGAGTTGATGGAGGAATGACGATGAACCAACCGTACAGCCCCGGTCACCAGTTCCGCATCAGCGAGGAACAGCGTAACCCTGAGATCGACCGACCCTCGATGGAGGCTATATTGGCTAAGGCGGACAGGCTGCAAAGGGCCGCCGCCGCACTGCCATTGGAGAAACGTCTCAAGACCATCGAGGAGATGGGCGATATATGGAGGTCGAGATGGAAGTCCGGGGAGCTCACTGAAATAGCTGAGCGTCTGGCGCAGAACACCGGTTATTCACCGGAAGTGATCAAACTGGAGTTGGCCTTCGTGGCCGAGGTCCTGGACCCCAGTAAGATGCTGAAGAACCTGGACTCCACCCTCCGCGGAGGCGCGGAATCATTGGAAAGGATGGTGGAGATCGCCAGCGATGAGCATATCCGCAACCACCCCAGCGGCCCGACGCTGATAATCAGTTCAGGTAATTCACTGGTGCCGCCATTCATACCTACAATAAGTTCTCTGGTCACCGGAAACCTCACGATATTGAAACCGTCACTGGCGAACTATGAGGCCGTTGTTGCGGTGATAAGCACATTGGAGGAGGCGGTCAAGCGGACCGGCGCCACCGAGATGTTGGACCTCCTCGTGGTCAGTTACTTCGCACACGGAAGTCCGGTACTCGATTATCTGCTCAGCAACGCCCGTATCGGCGTGGTGAACTTCTGGGGAGGAGACCCTGCCCGAGGGGAGGTCTCAGCCAAGGTCGCTCGCAACCCGAACATGCCTCGGTACTTCTCCAACGGACCTCTGACCGGCTTCGGAGTAGTTGATGAGGAGAATGCAAATGACGAGGCCGCCTACGGACTGGCCCTGAACATACTACTCTACGACCAGCAACTGTGTTCTTCACCGACCCAGGCAGCCTTCCTTGGTTCCATGGATTCCGCAAAGGAGTTCTGTGCCAAGGTCGCAAAGCATCTCGAGGAGATGGGTTCCAAGATAGCAATGGGTATGTCCGACGATGGCGCATTCATATTACAGTGTGGCAGGAAATACGCCCAATTCGCTGGTGCCAAGATATTCTCCTCCGATGACATGGATAACATGTGGACGATAAGCCTGTCGGAACGGGTTAGCGACCTGGATGAGGCCAGCCAGGCATATGGTCCATTAGCGTTCCACAACCGTCGTCGTTTCCTGGAGATAATAAGAGTGGATGACGTAGAGAGGGTCATCGACCTTATCACGGACCTCCCCATGAACAACGCCTACCGGGGTGCTGACAAAGTGCAGACAGTAGGTCTGGCATTGGGCAATATGAACCGTAAGGCCATCATACCGCTGCTGCCCTCGACCGGCGCATACCGCATCGTGCCCATAGATGACATGTTCATGCGCAGTGCGCTCGAACCGTACGATGGTATGGACATGGCGAAACTGTTCACTTACGGAGTGTACATGCGCGACAAATCAATGGGTCGCGAGGTGCTTCGTTGAAGGTACTGCTGACGGGTGCCACCGGCTTCCTCGGAGGTCATATGGCCGAGGCCTTGGTCAAGGAAGGTTACCAAGTCGCCGCGATGATAAGGAAGAGCAGCGACACCGCCCTTCTGGAAAGTCTCGGGGTGGAGCTCCGGGAAGGACACCTGGACAGGCCGGAGTCCCTTCTCGAGGCGGTCCGTGGTGTTGATGCTGTGATCCATCTCGCCGCCTATTACACATTCTCCGGGAAATGGGAGATGTACAAGAGGATAAACATCGAAGGCACCGAGGCCCTACTCCGTGCCTGCATGGCCGAGGGCGTTTCGCATTTCATATACTGCTCGTCCACCGAGGCTATGGGTCCAGTGGATGCCATCCCTGCCGATGAGAACAGTCCCTTGAACCCCTCGTTCGACTACGGACGCTCAAAGATGATGGCGGAAGAGGTTGTGCACAGATACGCCGCCAACGGCATCGCTTGCACCATACTCCGGCCTTCCGGCATATACGGTCCGCGCAACGTGAACGACGTATCGTACTGGTTCATAACTTCCTTCGCAAATTCGATGGCATCCCGGTTCATGATCGGTGATGGCAGCAGCCATGTGCAGTTCGTTCACGTCGATGACGTCGTCCAAGCGCACATACTGGCTCTGAAGAAACCCAATGTGTCATCGGGGGAGACTTACATAGTCAGCGAGGATAGGTCGTACTCCTATGAAGAGGTCTATCGTATGCTGGCAGAGATAATGGGTAAGAAAATGCCCAGGATCAAACTCCCACCGTTGCTGGCGAAGGTCCTGATCGCTCCGGTACAAGCAGTCAACGCTCTGCTCAGGAGGGACAACTTCATGTGGCGCATCAGCACCGTTGATGCGGTGACCAGCGACCGCAGTTACTCCGTGGAGAAGATCAAAGAGGATCTAGGCTATTCACCACAGCACAAATTGCATGACGGTCTACGTGAGACGGTGGAATGGTATCGGGAAAACGGTCACATATGATTCAGTGGGATCAGCTGATATACCCCTTATCGTGCAAGGTCCTTATCCCCATGGATATCATGAAGAATGCTCCCAGGGTTAGAACGATGGAGGCACCCGGAGGTATGTCGAACTCTATAGCCAGTATCAATCCGAGCAGGGAGAGGACAGTGGCAGAAACTATGGCCAGCCCCATTATTTTCCGCATATCGTTACTGAACATGCTCGCCAAGGCCGCGGGCATGGTCAGCAGGGCGATGACCAGAACGATGCCGACGATGTTCATCACGAACACACAGGTTATCGCCACGAGAACGTAGAGCAAGGTATTCATCAATGTGACGTTTATCCCGGTTATTCGGGCATGGGCCTCATCGAACGTCACTATCTGCAGGTCACGGTAAAGGAAGGCCACGATAGCCAATATGACAACGATCATTACCGCCATTATCTGCAGGTCCTGCGTACTAACCAGCAGTACGTTTCCGAAAAGGATGCTCTCGTAGGACCTAACCTGGACGACACTATGGTCCGTCAGGTTGATGAAAAGCACACCCAGTGCCATTCCCACAACCCATAACACGCCAATGGTGGAATCAT
>SKHQ01000036.1 GCA_007116915.1 Candidatus Methanomethylophilaceae archaeon | reverse complement strand
AGGCGTCAGCCTTTGAGATGCGGACGCCATGACCTTGCGACCCGCCTCAGTACTTCCGGTGAAAATGATACGGTCGACCGCGGATGCTGCCAAAGTCTTACCGACGCCCTTGCCGGAAACCGCCCTGACCAGCCCACTGGGGAAGCCAGCATCCTTGAAGAGTGTCTCTATCATGTGACCGGTCAAGGGGGTGTTCGCTGATGGTTTCACAACTACCGCATTACCGGTGGCAACGGACATGACTGTCTGACTGAAAGGTATTGCCAAAGGGAAGTTGAAAGGGGCGATGACACCGATGACGCCCAGAGGGCGGTATCTGACGTAGGACCTCCTACCCATGTAACGCATCATGGTGTGGAATCCGCCTAGATGGATCTCCATCTCATCGGGATGGCGCTTCAACCATCCTATGCAATAGTCGATGGTGGTGAGCGATGCCATGACATCAGTGTTCATAGCCTCCACCAATGGCTTACCGGTCTCCTTGGCGACCAGCGTGCACAGTTCCTCAGAACGTTCAGTCATCAATGACAGTAAATTCTGCAACAAGGCAACCTTCTTTCTCTTCGGTATGCCTAACCATTCAAGTTGGGCCTTTCGGGCGGACTTGATGACCTGTCCCAGAGATGATGGGTCATGGACCGGCACTTCTCCTATCGGCTCGCCGGTCACGGGGCTTAATGAGACTAGAACGGAATCGCGGTACACGGTATGTCATTCTGATTACTGATAGAAAACGTTGATGGACGAAGCGTATGATAAAATATCTTGTTGCTTTAACAAGAACACCCAGAATCGCAAGGGAGGAACACCGCATGAATGACGCCATCACAAGGACGAGGCTGTTCAGTTTATTGTCCGTGGCCTCTGTTACCGTCGCCTATGTTTTTCTCCTATCCGACGGTCTGGATTCAGCGTTCATGCTGTCACTGCCAATATCATATCTGTTGTTAGGGGTGCTCATAAAATATGGGGACCAAGCCTATGACGTCGGTTGTTTCGACAAGAGGAAGGCCTTGATATTGGCAATACCTTGCGGTTTTTGGCTTGGATATTTGATGATCAACGACTTATCCACCGCTACAATCGGAGTCGGTATGCTGCTCGGTTTGTTGGCAGCCGGGAAGTACGACAACCGCGGTTTCATAGTTGGTTTCGCAATATCGATCACAATCGCCGCCATCGGTTACTGGGAGGGTAGCCTTCAACTCGCTTTGGGAGGTCTGGCCGTGGTATTTTTAGCCACGATAGCAGATGAGAGGGTCAACGATATGGAACGAGTCGAAGCACGTCTGACGCTTCTGGACCGTATTCTCTATCAGAGACCGTTACTGAAGATAGCGGTGTTATTACTCTGCGTACTGGGGGTATTTCCCTCATTCGCCTACCTTTTCATGATGCTCAGCTTCGACTTCGGATACGGACTCGTGGACTGCGTATCCTCAGAAAGGGAGGGATGCTGCTGAGGTCTGTGGATGTACTGGTGGTGGGAGCGGGTCTTTCCGGCAGTATGTTCGCCCGCGAGCTCTCTAGGCTCGATCCAGATATGGATATCATAATGATCGACAGGTTGGCTGACGGTAGGTTCGACCGCTACCATCGTATCTGCGGTGAGGCTGTCAGCGACCGGGCTTTCAAGGAACTGTCGATGGAACCGCGCCATGTGAGGAACCGGATAGTCAAAGCGAGGGAGATTTGGCCAGGGGACATAGTTATCGAGGAGAATGCCAATGGTTTCATCATAGACCGTCCGGCCTTTCTGCGCTCCATCCATGACGAGATAAGGGGAAAGGTCGATATCGAACAATCATCCCTGCGTTCTCTGCAACGGGAAAGGGACGCCATCATCGCCGAAACGTCCTCAGGGGATATTCGTTGCTCCAATGTAATCGGTGCCGATGGCGCCTTCTCCACGGTCCGGAAAAATCTATCCTCTGATTTTCCTCGGCAGACAATCCCTGTGAAGCAGTTCATAGTCGACCAACCCTCCGAGGAAGGAACAATAGAGTTCACATACGGCCAGCGTTATGCTGGCGGTTATAGCTGGAGGTTTCCCTGTGGGGGGATGTCCAATGTCGGTTTCCCTCTAGGTTGCGGTGATCTCCCCCTGAACGTGGTGGAGGAGAACGCCCGTTTCATACCGATAGGGAGTGTGGATCCCCTACCGGTAAGCAATGCCCTGCTCCTCGGGGACGCGGCGGCGATGGTAAACCCGCTCTCATTCGGAGGTATCAGGGTAGCCATGCTTTCCGCCCAGAAGGCGGCTCAGGCGTTAGCAAAAGGCGACACATCAGAATATCAGAGGTGGTGGAAGGGCTGCGGCTTCAGCAATGAATCCTTCTGGAACGCCTACCAGGTGTCGAAAGTATGGGATGATGATCGGATGACCCGGTTCATGGAGAACTTCCGTGGCGGGTACGGTCTTTTAGGGTTGACGAGGGCGATGCTGAAGGGCGGCGAGGATAGGATGGTCGCCAAGGCCTTCATGCATTCTTTCAGATATGGATGGTGAATCAATGGATTGTGATGTTCTCATAGTGGGTCTTGGCCCTGCCGGAAGCGGAGCGGCCAAAGCAGCGGCGGAGGCCGGCGCCAAAGTGTTGGCCATTGACCGCAAACGTGAGATAGGCACCCCGGTGCAATGCGGGGAGGTCATAGGTCGATCGCTGCTCAAGAGGTCGGGTTTGAAGCTTCCTCCCCAGGCAGTTGCATCCAAACAGAAGTACACTCGCTTCATTGTGGACCGTTCCTTGGACATAAGCAATCATGGCCCTCAGTGGGCCAGTGTGACGGTGGAGAGGAAGATGCTGGACAAGATCCTCGCCGCAGAGGCGGCCTCCGCCGGTGCGATGGTACAGGCGGACAGCACCCTGCTATCTCTGGACATGGATGGAGACATCGTTAAATCGGCAACCATAAGGTTCAGAGGCGTGGAGAAGGAGGTCAGGCCGAAGGTGGTGATCGCCGCTGATGGCGTGCACTCTCCCGTGGCGAAGATGACCGGCGTGTGCTGGAACACACCCGATATGGTCGCCCATGGTGGCGAGTTCGAGATGGTGGCGAAGCGCCCTCTGCCTCGCTGCATGCAGATATTCCTCGAGGAGGAGGTCGGTTTCGGTTACGGATGGATAATCCCTAAAGGCCGTTCCAGGGCCAACGTCGGATTGGCCGAGGTCGGTGTCCGCGGTCACACCCGGAACCGGGTACAGGATTGGATAGAGGGCAACCCCGTGGTCAGCTCATATTTCGATACCGACAGCATAATCGAGGTGAAGACCGGTGATGCTCCCGTTCCCGGTTTCCAGGGCGGACCGTCGAAAGGAAACGTCATATTCACCGGTGATTCCGCCGGTCAGACACTGGCATTCGTAGGCGAGGGGATAATCCCTGCCTACATGTGCGGTCTTGTCGCTGGTGAGAGTGCCGCCAAGGACCCCCAATCGTATGACGCCCGCCTCCGCGCGGTCATGGGCGAGGAACTCAGTTACGGGGGTGAGCTGAAGGACGCCATCCTAGGGCTGTGGAGTGACGACTCATTGACTTCCAGCCAGAAATACACCGCTGCCGGCCTGGTGATGAGCGAGGCCATTCCCCCGGAGACGATGGCTGCATTGGTGGAGGAGGGAAGGGAACCGACACCTCTGGAACTGTATAGGATGATCAAGAAGGGTGGCCAGAAGGTCAGGGTCAAGCGTCTTGACACCCGATGATTAAATGTTTAACCCTGAAACTTCATTTCCGGGGCATGGAAGGAGATCTGCGCCTAGCGCTGGAAGAGAAGTGCCGTACTTTGGACATTCCCATGATGGGAGTGGCGGACGCCGATGCTTGGGACGAACCGCCTTTCCGGCCATTTGTTTCTGACGACTCTCACCCCAAGGCCATAATGCCTTCAGCGAGGAGTGTGGTCGTAATTGGAATACCACTGCCGATGCCGGCCATTGACAGCGCCCCGTCCATTTGGTATGCGGAGACATATAGGACTGTCAACCAGTTACTCGACCAGTCAACATACCGCCTTTCCCTATTCTTGGAATCCAAAGGCCACGCCGCCGCATTCGTTCCTCGCGACGGTTACGCCGGTCTTGAAGCTCTCCGTAAGGATCCCTCATCCTTCTTCTCCCATCGTCATGCCGCCCTGCTCGCCGGTCTGGGAACGTTCGGGGTGAACAACACCGTATTGACCCGTGAGTATGGTCCCCGGGTAAGGTTCGCTTCCTTGTTCACTGATGCACTCATCGACCACGATGAGCCCATCGAAGAGGAACTATGCATCGAATGTGGATTATGTCAGAAGAAATGTCCTGTCAATGCTATAGGGGGAGGCACATATCCCGACGACATCATTGACAAGTCGGCCTGCACCGAGCGTACCGCCATACTCAACGACAAAGGGATATCCCCATGTGGGATGTGTGTACGGGTATGCCCGGTCGGTGAGGATCGTAAGAGATGGGGTAACAAAAAGGTCTCCATCTACACTGAGAAAGGCGATTGGACTGATAGATGGGATAAGATCCGTTCCCACGGAATGCGTTGATTAAAATGAATGTCCACGGACCGGAGATGAGGGGCAGACGGCTCGGTATCAGCATAGTTCTGAATATTGTCATAACAATAGCCCAGCTCATCGGTGGGTTCCTTTCGGGCAGTTTGGCCCTAATATCGGACGCCCTTCACAACCTCACTGATGTTGTCGCCCTGTCCATGTCCTGGGTGGCAACCCGTCTGCGATCTATACCTTGCACTCCGGAGAAGACATTCGGATACAAACGCGCTGAACTCCTGGCCGCCCTGGTCAACGGTCTGATACTGTTCGCGGTCTCATTATTCCTTATACTCGAGGCGTTGGAACGCTTCTCCGATCCACAGTCGATTGACGGTGCGGTGCTGATGATATTGGGTGGTGCGGCCGTCATCATAAACGGATTCTGCGCCTGGCTCCTTCATGCTGATTCCCGGGAGAACCTCAACATGAAGTCCGCCTATCTGCACCTGGTCACGGATATGGCCACCTCAATGGCGGTGGTCCTAGGTGGCCTGGTCATGATACTTTGGCAGGT
>SKHQ01000062.1 GCA_007116915.1 Candidatus Methanomethylophilaceae archaeon | reverse complement strand
ATCGTTTAATCCGTTCTCAAACCGATACAAATGACCAAGGTCTTCATAGGAGTCGCATGGCCCTACGCCAACGGTGTCATTCACCTCGGCCATCTGGCCGGTTCATTGCTACCGCCCGACATATTCAGAAGATACAACCTGTTGAAGGGCAATGAGGTGATGATGGTCTCCGGCTCCGACCAGCACGGAACCCCGATCACCCTCAGCGCCGAGAAGCAGGGGGTGAGTCCCGAGGAGGTGGCAGAGCGTTTCCACATCATCAACAAGAAGGCCATCGAGGACATGGGGATAGACTTCTCACTGTTCACGAAGACCCATAACCCGCATCATGTGGAGGTGGTGCATGACATATTCAACGTCTTGAGGTCAAAAGGCCTCCTGTACACCAAACAGACCATGCAGTACTTCTGCGGTCACTGCGACCGTTTCCTTCCCGACCGTTACGTGGAGGGTAAATGTCCAAAGTGCGGCTGTCCTAACGCCCGCGCCGATCAATGTGATGAGTGCGGTACCACCTTCGAGGTCGGGGACCTCGAGGAAGGGGTATGCATCCACTGCCAAGGATGTCCTGATATCAGGGAGACTGAGCATTTCTTCCTGAAGCTGAGTGAGTTCCAGGACCGTCTTCTCCGTTATCTGGAGCATAAGGATGGATGGCGGCCGAGCGTGAAAAGCTTCACCAAGAACTGGCTCGAGGGCGGATTGAAAGACCGTCCCATAACCCGGGACATGGATTGGGGGATCCCCGTTCCATTGCCAGGTTGGGATGGAAAGGTGATCTATGTATGGTTCGAAGCGGTCATCGGTTACCTGGCCGCATCGAAGGAGTATTCCAAGCAGATAGGAAAGCCACAGTTGTGGGAGCAGTACTGGAAGGACGATGACTCCCGTCATTATTACTTCCTGGGAAAGGACAACATACCGTTCCATTCCATAATATGGCCCGCCATCCTGATGGGTTATGGCGGACTACATCTTCCCGATGAGATACCGGCCAATGAATATCTTACCACAAAGGGTGGCAAACTGTCCAAGAGCAGAGGCACGTCGATAGACCTGCAGTCGGTGCTACAGGAATATCATCCCGACCTGATACGTTACTATCTATCGATAAACATGCCCGACCATCGCGATTCCGAGTTCTCCTGGTCGGATTTCATGACCAAAGTCAACAACGAATTGGTGGCCGAACTCGGTAACTACTACCACCGGGTCCTGAGTTTCACCCGTAAGAACTACGGGTCCATACCGCCCGCTTCCGTTGAGGTCATGAAACCTGTCAGGGAGGAGATAGCACGCTTCTCCGAAGAGACCGCCTGTCTGTTGGGCGAGTGTGATTTCAAGAAGGCTTTGAAATCCGTGATGGAGTTGGCCCGTTTCGGCAACCGCTACTTCGACTCGGTGAAACCTTGGGCCCTGCTCAAGGAGGACCGTGACGCCTGTGGTGCCGTGTTGCATGCGAACCTGGAGATAGTCAGGGCATTGGCGATAATCAGCCATCCATTCCTTCCCTTCTCCTCGCAGACGATATGGGAGGACCTCGGGTTCGAGGGCAAGGTCCTCGACGCCGGATGGGACGGATTCAAGAGGCCGTTACCGAATGGCCAGGCCCTTCGTGATCCCATCCCCGTCTTCCGTAAGGTTGATATCAGCGAGGATGAAAGCGCAGACCTCGGGTTCTCAGAATTCAGAAGACTTGAGTTGAGGGTCGGTGAGATTCTCAGTGTCTGTGACCATCCCGATGCTGACAAGCTCTATGTGATGACTTTGGACACCGGGGAAGAGAGGCAGGTCGTCGCAGGTCTGAAGTCACATTACACCCCTGAGCAGCTCCAGGGCAAGAAGGTCGTGGTGGTTTGCAACCTCAAACCCGCCAAGCTTCGCGGTGTGGAATCCAAAGGTATGGTCCTTGCCGCCGATGATGAGAAACTGGGAGGGGACAGCGTGAGGTTATTGATCCCGTCCGCGGACCTAGCCAACGGTAGTAAGGTGGACTGCGGTATGGACGTGAACGGTGGCAAGCTCGACTACAAGGACTTCCAGAAGGTCGATATGAAGGTATACAACATCAGCGAGGGCCAGGAGGAGCTCGCTGGAGTCAGGATTGATAAGCAATCCACCGACGCCGCTGTCGTATTGGTCAAAGACGAAGGCCGAGCGGTAATCCTGCGTAGCGGTGATGTAGCCATCACGGTGGACGGAGCCTTGCGTGATGGAGCCATGGTGCGATGAAGGCCGATCTCCATATCCACACCGACCATTCACCGGATGGTGTTTCCAGCGTAGCAGAGATGCTGGAATCGGCACGGTCCCTGGGTATGGAGTGCATAGCCATCACCGACCACAACACCATGGCCGGTTACCATGAGGCCAAACCACACGCAGACGGTCTGATATTGGTTCCTGCGATGGAGGTGTCATCGGCCGATGGCCATATCCTTGCTTATGGTTTGGATAAGGAGGTAACCGCCGGCATGTCCGTCAGGGACACGGTGGCGGCCATACACGCCGCCGGCGGCATCGCCGTCGCCGCCCACCCCTATCGTACCTGGTCCGGTCTGGGCGAATCCAATGTCATAGAGGATTTCGATGCTGTGGAGGTTCTCAACGGACGCTCAGCGGAGAAGGGCAACCGTTCCGCCCTGCAATTGGCAAGGAGAATGGGAAAACCAGGTACCGGGGGCAGCGATGCCCATAAGGTCGAGCAGATGGGGGATGCCTACAGCATACTGCCGTCCGATTGCCGGGATGCCGATGACGTCATCAATGCGATCAAGCAGGGAAAGGTATCCACCGCCGGCGGTTCGCGTACCGCAATGGGAACTCTGAGATACGTCTACAAAGCGGTCAGCGAATGGATCGGCCGTGGATTCAGGCGTATGTGATCACATCTGGAAATCATCATCGCGGAAACTTGTTGCGGGGCAGGGCCCGTCGGTACATTTGTGGCAACCGTCACATTCGCCGGAGAGCCAAACCCTTCCGTCACGGAGCTGCAGACTGCCACGGGGACAACGGGCGATACATAGTGAACAACCGACGCACTCTTCGGATCGCAGGACCAGCTCCTGCATCCTCTTGGCCTTCTTCCGGATAGATTCCTCGCTCGGTCCCTTGGAGGTTATGACGCCCTCGTCATAGACCGTGACATCATCGACGGTTATCCATCCGTCGTCCTCGTTGAACTCGACTGCACCCATTATGGCGCCAAGGTTGGCCAATCTGACAATGTCTATACTGCGGGAAAATGCACCTTCGATACTATATCCCAGCACACAGGGGCTGACTCCTTCCTGCAGCCTCATCTCCAGACGGCCCTCTCCCTCTAACGATGCTCCCTTCCTCAAGGATTTGAGGTCCTTGCCCGTAAGCGTCTCCAACTCCTCACGGATGGATTGCGGGACCTTCTTCCAACGCCAGAGAGCATACTCCTCCCACTCTTCAGGAAGCCCGCGGGAGATCCTGTGCTGTCGGAGGCAATCACTCCATTGCCCGTAACGGGAACTCTCCCCCCTCACGATCTCCAACTCAGCCATATCCGAAGCGGGACAGAGGAAACACCCGATGCGGTCTAATCCGCGTTGGTACCAGGGGTTGAAAGCTTCTCCCTTTGAGAGTATGTACATCCATATGTGGAGAGCGTTCCATTCCTGGATGGGTGAAGCCCCTATCTGTCCCGGCGTCCAGGGGTTCTTCCATACCCGGGACTTGGCGCGACGGGCTTCTGATTCGTATCGCCTTTGTCCGATGAATGACAGTACTCCATCGGGGAAGTTGCGCATTATCGCACCCACCGTCGGACCCAGTTTGTTGGTCTTGCAACACCAGCGATAGTCCTTGGCGGGAGGTCCGAAATGGGGCAGGTTCCCGAAGAACGCATCCACGGGTGCTGACTCCACGATCAGATCCAATCCATGTCTTTCCGCAACCTCTTTGACATGTTCCACCGTCTCATCGAATTCCAATCCGGTGTCCACGAAGAGTATGGGAAGCTTCTCACCGGCATCCATGGTCAGTAAAAGTGTGGCGAGGCTGTCCTTGCCTCCTGAGAATGAGACGATTGCTGGAAGGTCATGGGATGCAATGGTGTCTTTTATGAATCCTGTGGCTTCAGCGACCCATCTTGAAAGAACCTCGGCGTTGGCATCCAATACATCGTCCCATGACGGGGTCTGTTTGACAACCGGCATCTGGACGTCCTTGGTCCATTTGGTCTTCACGGCCAGGCCTCTGTCGGCGGCCACCATCTCATCCGACTCCATGCGTGCCAGTCCGGTGGCGATGGCATCACCGTCTGCCACCACGATCACCTCATCGCCCTTAATTATTGAATCCGAAGCACCGATAACGCCCGGAGCCATGAGGTTCTTACCCTCGCGTATGAATGGCAGAGCCCCCCGGTCAGAGACGACCATACCTCTACTCATAACGGGCGCGATCCTTTTCGCACCCTGCATACGGTTGATGAACACATAACCACGACCGAGGTCATAGCGCAATGCGCCCAGGACCACTCCGTCCGCTATCACCTCATCCATCCGGTCGAGTGCAGGGACCCTGTTGAGAAGAACGACACGCCCCTCTGGTATCAATGCGAGACCGCTACCATCTCCGAACTGCTTGTCGACGACTTCCCTGATATGCAGGATGTCCCTTTCAAAGGCGGGGCGAACGTCGGCAGGAGGCGTGACCTCGACCTCACGGGTACCCGTCCCGCAAACTGGGCAGTCCTTTCTTTCCAGCAAAGGCAGGTTACAATTATCGCACCAACGCAGGTGGTTCTTTCCCAGTCTGACGGCGGCCATTATGCCTTGGACAGTTAACGTTTATTTAAGCTTGGCGTAGAAGCCATGATCTCCTGTCGGTAAGGCATTCCACCTCAATTCTTGTTTTGATTCTGTTCAAACATCTTCAATCAATGAAGTTGGAAAATGTTCACAAATGATTCGACCACATGCTGATCGGATTTCTTTGGTTTTACGATATCCATCATAATCTATGAAAAGTAAAGACTACTGCAAGGGTTGGTCAATCGCATTACCGACAGTTTTCTTGTCGATAGGTCACATTTTAAGTAATAGCATAGTAATTCAAAATTATTTGAAATACATTCCAATACAAATGGCATAAAAATCATTGAGGTGTATTAATGGCAGATAAGGAATACAATCTAGGTTTATTCCAGAAATACCTGACCGTGTGGGTGCTTTTGGGCATTCTGGCGGGTGTGGCTTTAGGAAGGCTGATACCAGAGGCCGCTGATTATCTGGCTTCGATACAGGTAGCACAGGTGAACCTGCCCATTGCGGTACTGCTCTTCGCAATGATGTACCCCATAATGCTGCAGATAGATTTCAGAGAGGTGAAAAATGCAGTCAAGGCGCCTAAGCCTGTGCTTCTGACACTTCTTATCAATTGGGGCATCAAGCCTTTCACAATGTTCGCGTTGGCCTGGCTTTTCTTCCAGGTCATATGGGCTCCTTATCTGGATCCCGGATTGGCGAATGAATACATGGCGGGAATGATACTACTGGGTATAGCTCCCTGCACGGCCATGGTTTTGGTTTTCAGCTATCTTGCCCGCGGCCTTATGGGTTTGACTCTGGTCCTAGTGGCCATCAATTCATTGACGATGCTGATATTGTATGCGCCTCTCGGCAACTTCCTGCTCGATGTCGGCGGCATCTCCATCCCGTTCGAGACCATCTTCTTCAGCGTGATGCTGTATGTCGGCGTCTCCCTGGTTGCCGGATATATAACAAGGACACAATTGATCAAACGCCGCGGCATACAATGGTATGAGACCAGTTTCTTGAAGCCGATGGGCACCATATCGATGGCCGCCCTGATAATCACTCTGGTCTACATATTCATGCTACAGGGGGACGTCATGATCGAGAACCCTCTGTCGGTGTTGATGATAGCCTTGCCGTTGACGCTCCAGATACTCCTAATCTTCGCAGTGGGTCTGGGACTCTCTAAGGTTTTCAAATTGACATACGAGGAGGCCGCTCCCGTGTCTTTGATAGGTACCAGCAATCACTTCGAAGTGGCGATAGCCACTGCGGTGATGGTTTTCGGTATCGGCAGCGGCGCCGCATTGGCGACCGTCGTCGGCGTCCTCATCGAGGTTCCGATAATGCTTCTGCTGGTGACAGTTCTATTGCGTTATAGGAACAGATTCCCCAAAATGGTCGACCGTGAAGCGCAGGTATGATCAAAGCATGGAATCGTGTAACAAGAGGTTCACCCTGGCCCGGTGGACCTCACCTTCTATCTTTCTTTCCAGCACCGGGTCTTGGAAGCTCTTGAATTCCAGATCCTTATACTGGACGTCCATCAGAATGAGGTTATTGGGGTCAGCCAAACCGAATTGAAGGTCTTCCCCCGCCAAAGCACGGACCACATCTCCGAGGGGCACCTTACCTCTGCCCACGCCTTCTATGGCCGCCACCATTCGCCTTATCATGTTCCATAGGAACCTCTGAGCATGGAAATCCAATGATAACACATCCCCCTCGTGAATCTCAATTGAAAGTAGGTCTATGACGGTACCTCGCCCCTCGTCACGGCAGAAACGGCGGAAATCGTGCACGCCTTGGAAAAGTGCGGCGACCTCACGCATCCTATCCACTTCGAGATCTCCTTTAGGAAGGATGTACCGGTAATATCGACATTTGGCATGACGGATGTTGCGGTCCTCATCGATTTCTGCCACGGAGAGGAAGTGGACATGCTCGCACACAGCGTTCAGGGCTCGTAGGAGGGAAGCATCGTCGAAGATGCTGGTGTTGAAAGCCAACACGTTACCGAGAGCGCTAACGCCTGCATCAGTGCGACTGGCGGCCTTGAGCCCATGCTCCGATTCCTTGACTGTGGAGTTGATTGAATCTAAGGCCCTGATCACATCTCCTTCGACAGTCCTCCTGCCTGGCTGCCTCTGTGACCCATGGAAACTACCGCCACGGTATCCGATCTTGACGGCCACCCTCCTATGCGGTGGTTTGCTGACTTTGTCAACGTTGTGATGATCGAAATCCACAATCCTGCAGAACAAAGGACTTTTAAATAATGTCCTGAATTATGTAGGCATTCTGAAGGAATGGGTTATATGAAGGCATCCAGGCGCTCAATGAAGATGTATTATGCCATCAGACAGGTGACCATCCCCGCCGACGAGATGGAGAGCAAGGGTGCAGAGGTCATCAGGATGAACATCGGCGATCCCAACAAATGGGACTTTGAGACGCCTGAGTATTTCAAGGCCGCGCTGCGCGAGGCCGTGGACATGGTCGACAACGGATACGGTGACTCCCAGGGAAGTCTGGAGTTGCGGCAGGCCATCGTCGATCGGGAGTTCGAGAAGCATGGTGCCAGGATAAAATCTGAAGATGTCATTGTCACCAACGGCGTCAGTGAATCCGTCCAGGTGATACTGGGAGCCATGCTGGAAGCTGGTGACGAGGTGCTCGTTCCCGGACCCGGATATCCCTCCTATACACAATACATCGGATTCTTCGACGGCGTCCCCGTTCCATATGAGCAGGTCGAGGAGAACGATTGGCAACCGGACATAGACATGATGAGGGCCCGTATCACTGATAAGACGAAGGGCATCGTCGTCATAAACCCCAACAACCCCACCGGTGCGGTCTATCCTGAGAAGGCTGTCAAAGAGATAGCCAATCTGGCTGCCGAGTATGACATCCCTATCCTTTCGGATGAGATATACGATAAGATAACTTTCGACACACCGTTCTACTCGTTCTCACGTACTCCTTCGGACGTCAAGAAGATAATTATGAACGGGTTCTCAAAGGTTAACCTGATGCCCGGATGGAGGGTGGGTTACAGTTATTTCATGGACGAAACAGGCGAACTCGATGAACTTTTCGAGGGCGTCATGCGCCAACTCCGGGCCCGTCTCTGCCCCAACGTCCCCTGCCAATGGGCGGCGAGGGCGTCTCTGCAAGGACCGCAGGACTACATCAAGGAACTGAACGCCAAACTATCCAGCAGGGCCGATTACTCCTACAAGAGACTCAACGAGATTCCAGGCATCTCCACGCGAAGGGCCAAGGGTTCCATGTTCATGTTCCCCAAGGTGGAGGCTGATTTGTGGAAGACCGATATGGACTTCATACTCGATGTGCTTTGGAACACGGGTGTGCTGTTCGTTCCCGGTACCGGGTTCTGTGAGGAGTTCGGACAGCGTCACTTCCGTACGATAATACTGCCCGACATCCCCACTCTGGAGAAGGCCTACGACAAGTTGGAGACCTTCATGGTCGGCAAGATGAAGAAGGCGTGAAAGGGTTTGGCGCCTACTCCAGGCGCTTAAGCATCTTGATGGCCGCGTCGACAGCGTCGCGTCCCTTCTCGATGCGCTTCTCAGCTTGCAGACGGGTCATTCCCGGACCGGTGATGCCCAGTGACACGGGTTTGCCGAACTCCAGGGCCAGGTCGGCGATCTTCCTCGATGCGTGACCAGCTACGATTTCGTCGTGCTTGGTCTCGCCCTCGATGACCGTACCTAAAGTGACCACGGCGTCGATCTCCTCCATCTGCAGGAGCTTCTTGATCGCCAGGGGCATGTCGAAGACGCCCGGGACGTAGATGGTCTTCACAATCTCCGCATCCAGGAATTCCACTTGTGACTTAGCCCTCTCCATCATCATAGACGTGATGTCGAAGTTGAACTCCGCCACCACAAATCCCAATCTGTATCTTTTCATAACATCTCCTCCTCAATTAACAGGTCCGGCGTCCCCGAACCCCTGTCTCTTGCCCTTCCCGGCGTTACGACGCAGGTCCTGGGGGCGGAACAGCAGTTTGTGGACGTTCAATGCATGTTCGCGACTCCTACGGTCGGCCAGAAAGCTCAGCTCCCTGTCGTCCGCAGCCTCGTCCTCATGCACGAAGACCTCTATTATGTGCGTATTGGTCATCAATTGTGCACGTATGAGTCCTGTAGAGGCCTCATGGGCGCACATCTTGTCCTTGTCCTTTGGCCCGGGCATACCTAGGGCCATGACTATCTCACAACCCTCTTCCTCTATGAGCTTCTTGCAAGCAACAGGGAGGTCCTTGATGCCAGGAACAGTGTACCTGATTATCTTGATTCCATCGGCGACTGATTTGAGTTCATCCTCAGCAGCGGAGCCCATGTCATAGCGGGCGAAGGTGGTGTCAGCGATCCCTATCTTTTTCATGGGATTTCCTCCGGTCGTGTTCATCGATTATCCTTTGGATGATCTTCCTGGTGCCATTGAGGTCCTCGGAGCATTGGCTGACTCTGCGGACTTCAACAGATATCCCCCTCTCCGCCAGTCTGGACTTCAGGTCATTCTCGTCAAAGCTCTGGTCATAGCCGAGGGCTATGACATCGGGATCGATGTCGCGTACGATGTCGTATATGTCTCCCTTGCGACCGACGAATGCATCATCGACCATCTTCAGGGATCCCACCATTGTGCAACGCATCTCCTCGGGTGTCACAGGTTCATGCTTGAAACGTCTGACGTTGTCGTCACATGCCACGACAACCACGAGTTCATCACCCATCTCCCTCGCCTGTCTAAGGTAATGGAGGTGGCCAGGATGAAGAAGATCGAAAACCCCCGAGGCCATCACCTTGACCATTTACAAACCTCCTCAGTGTTTGGCCCAGGCTTCGATGACATCCTTACCTTCCAGGAATACCAGGCCGTTACGTTCAGCGTAATCGATTGCCTTCTCCTTGGATAAAGCTTCCCCATCGTCACCCATCATTTCACATATGGTTGCTGAGGGTATGAGTCCGGCCATCATGGTCAGGACGGTACTCATCTCGGTGTGACCCTTACGCGTGCTTAGAAGTTCTTCACTGGTGCGAAGAAGGTGGACGTGACCGGGGGCGCGGAAATGCTTTCCGAATTCACTCCTCTTGCCGGACGCATCACCGTTCATGCCGGCGACCTTCGTCAGTTCGACTATGGTTAGCGCTCGGTCCCTGTCAGTTATGCCCGTGTATGTGTCACGATGATTGACTGTTATGGAGAAGGCCGATTTGGTGTCATATGGGATGTCGAAAGGGGTAAGGCCGCTCATAGCCGGGTAATCCTTGGATGCCATAGCGAACAGGTCGGCTAAGAATGGGAGTCCCAGCTCCTCCGCCAATGGCCCGTGCAGAGTTGTGCATATCAGGCCGCCACCGTCTTTACGCATGGTTCTTATGTGTGAATGGTCCATATGCTGCGAGGCCACTACCATGTCGGTCTCCCTCTCCCGGTCATCAAAGTCATAGACCAGGACCATCTTTCCCTTCTTAAGGTCGTTCAGGGCTTTTTCGACGATGTCCATCGTAATCTCCGTCCCATCCAAGGCTTATAGTTCTGGATGAATACTAACGACATCGGACCGAGGTTAAAATATCTTTACTCTACTACCAAACTTTAGAACGGTCTCAAACAGTGACGCTGGCAGTATGATCATGATGAGATATAATATTTATATTAACAATACTATGGTATAGATATCATGTCGGCAACCGTCGAACATACACTGTTTGATTTTGTTAACGGTGGTAGCAGGATTGGACGTGCTATAAGCGAAACTCCTGAGCAGATAGAAAACGCTCTATCACAGGAGGTCGATGTCAAATATGATTTCAATAAAGTATGCGTTTGCGGAATGGGTGCATCGGCGATTGCCGGTGATATATTCGCTGATTTTGCAAACGAGACCTCATCGATGCCCATAAACGTCGTTCGCGGTGTCATGCTTCCTCGTTGGGTGGACTCTGACACACTCACATTGATTACAAGTTACTCCGGAAACACCTGGGAGACATTGGAGCTGTATAAGCAGGCACAATCCAGGGGATCTCCGATGGTATCAGTGACCTCGGGAGGGGAGCTGCGGAGGCTCAGTCAGAGGGATGGTGTACCGACGTTCACGGTTCCCAACGGCATACAACCACGGGCTGCATTGGGCCATATACTCGGTCTTACGGCCAACACTTTGGAATCGCTCGGCGTCT
Source organism: Candidatus Methanomethylophilaceae archaeon (assembly GCA_007116915.1). Taxonomy (GTDB): domain Archaea; phylum Thermoplasmatota; class Thermoplasmata; order Methanomassiliicoccales; family Methanomethylophilaceae; genus PWHV01. Next base: position 6,379 of record SKHQ01000062.1, on the reverse strand, counting down.
GTCCATCAAGGACGGAACTGATGAGGATAATCCCCGATCTCAAGGAGCTGAGGGATGCGATGATGCCAAATTCCGGGGACAATGAGGCCATAAACCTCGCCGAGTCACTTTACGGTACCGTCCCTGTCATCTACGGTCATCCCAACATGGCCGCTTCCGCTCTGAGGTGGAAGACACAGATCAACGAGAACTCGAAGATGTTGGCTTTCTCCGGTATCATGCCGGAGTTCAACCACAATGAGATAGTGGGATGGGTGGAAGGTAGCCCCACCATGAGGTGCTCGCCCGTTGTCCTGTACGACGCTAATGCGCCGGAAACTCTGAAGAGGATCATCGACGCAACCGTGGACAGCCTTCGTGACTCCGGTGTCGAAGTGCATGAGGTGCAGGTTGAGGGAGATAGCAGCCTGGAGAAGAACCTTAGATCGTCCATTATCGGGGACTTCGTCTCATTGTACTTGGCGTTCCTGCGTAAGGTCGATCCTGAACCTGTCGCTTCCATAATGGCCTTGAAAGCGAGGCTGGGCCTCTCTCTTCGTCTTTGAGTCCTATCAGGGATACATTAATAAAAGAAAAGTGTATGGCAATTCTGAGCATCCATGATAAACCAGGAAGCGCTTTGGATTCGTGACAAGGTCAAGGCTCATAACAAATGGTTCGAGGAGTGCATCCCAATGATTGCATCCGAGAATCTGATGAGTCCTCTGGCTAAAGAGATGTTGATTTCTGATTTCGCCGACCGTTATGCTGAAGGGCTTCCGGGAAAGAGGTACTATCAGGGCAACATATACGTTGACCAGGTGGAGTCCAAGGCCATGGAGATGGCCAGGGAGTTGTTCGAATGCAACTTCGCTGATTTGAGACCCATTTCTGGGACAGTTGCCAACATGGCGGTCCTCTTTGCTTTCGCTGAGCCCGGGGACGTCATCACTACCTGTGCCCTCGCTCAGGGAGCCCACATATCCACTGCCAAGTTCGGGGCCTTCGGCCTCAGGGCGGTGGAGTCGGTCAACTATCCATTCAACGAGAGTGACATGAACTTGGACGTTGACGGGACCATCAAGCTACTGAACGAGGTGAAACCAAAGGTTGCCCAGTTCGGTCTCTCTGTGTTCCTGTTCCCGCCGCCGCTCAAGGAATTGCAGGATACTTTCCAGGAGATCGGCTGTACTGTATGGTATGACGCCGCACACGTTCTCGGACTCATTGCCGGCGGTCAGTTCCAAGACCCCTTCCGCGAAGGTGTCAACGTCATGTCATCCAGCACACACAAGACTTTCCCCGGACCTAACCACGGTATGTTGCTCGGTCACAACCTCGAAGAGGAGCAGGAGAAGGCACTGTACCGGGCGGTATTCCCTGGAGTTACAAGCAGCCACCATCTGCATGCCATGGCCGCATTGGCCATCACCTTGGCAGAGCAGAAGGTCTTCGCCAAGGAGTATGCCGCTCAGACGGTCAAGAACTCCCGTGCCCTCGGTGAGGCCCTCTACGAGAGAGGCGTGGACGTCCTTTGTCCCGACCTCGGCTTCACCCGTTCCCACGCCATAGCGGTGGACGTCTCCAAGTTCGGAGGTGGCAAGACCGTGGCCCAGGACCTTGAGGACGCCAACATCATCTGCAACAAGAACATGCTGCCCAGCGACACCTCGGCCATTAAACCCTCAGGCATAAGGCTCGGTGTCCAGGAACTGACCCGGGTGGGTATGAAGGAGAGCGAGATGGTCCAGGTAGCGGAGCTAGTGGCACGGGTTTGTAACAAGGATCCCACTGCCAAGGTCAAGGAGGATGTGAAGGAGCTGAAGCGCAACTTCACAAAGATCCGCTACTGTTTCAACGACGGCGAGGAAGCATATCGTTTCCACGAGTTGGTCTGAACATCGCTCAGATCGGACTCTCAAACCTCTTCCATTCTTTTGATTTAGCAAAAAGTGAGTCCTTTCAATAATCTATGGATGCGGCTTGTAAAGTAAGCCATCTATATCGGAATGGCGTGAAAAATCCTTTATTCACTGCAGACCGGATAGGAGTTGACAGGCCTTGCATCTGGTGCTCAGCGTCGGCTCCCCACAGGAACACTCTCTAAGGTCCGTCTGCGGCATTCTGTCCCTAAGCATGGGAGCCAACTGTTCATAGGAGGAAAGTATGCTGAACTTGGAGCCGGGGGACCTTTTCTCCAACTCGTCGATTATGGAGCGGTATTGGTTACGTAGCGCCGCATCAGCGTACGGGCATTCGCCGTCGTGGAATTCCAGACCGGCGCACATCGCATAGAGGTACGATTCCTTCTCTGGGATCACCCTCAGAGGTTGGATCCTCGGAATCAAGCCGGGTTGAACCTTTACATGAGGCCCCATCCTCGCCATCCTCTCCACGTCACCGCGGGCGAAGTTCATCATCAGGGACTGGGCGGTATCATCAAGATTAAGGCCGGTGGCCAGATGTCCGCACTCTAACTCCCTGGCCAGGGAGTTCAGGCATTTTCGACGCAACACCCCGCAATATGTGCAGGGGCTACTCGATCCGCTCAAAGGCGCAATATCATCCATGCCCTTGCCGAACTCCTTTGCGAACGAACGTTCATGATAAGGTAAAGAATGCTCCTGACAGTACCGCTGCACGATATCCAGGCTCGGTCTTCGATAACCATCTATACCCTCATCGATGGAGATGCAATGTATCTCGGCATCCCGGCGTTTACCGAATGTCCTGCGGATGAGATCAAGGGTCACCATACTGTCCTTGCCGCCTGAGACGGCGACAGCTATCCGCGAACCACGGGATAGGTCCACCTGTTTGCGGAGTTCACGTTTGACCCTTCGTTCCACATAGGACATGAAGTGTCCGGAGCAGAGATGGCTTCCATTGTAGCGGATGAAAGTGACCGCGTCATTCTGGCAATGGTCACATCTCAACGACAGGCCTCCGGTGCGGGTTCAGCGGTCAAGCATCTCCTCCAGTTTGCCCCTCAAGACCTTGGCAGGCATATCGGGGATGGAGATGTACGTGGTCCGTCCTCCTTCAGGATCACCTTGCACCTTGGTATGTACAAGACCGAGATCATGAAGGTCGTTGACATAGTTCCAGAACTGGGTGTGTTTACGGGGACTCTCACCATATTCCTCAGCGACCACATGATAGGTCTTCTCCGCCCGTCCTGTGTTCACATAGGCCTCTTCCTTGAGGCAGCGGGTGACGGACAGGAGGGTGAGCATACGGTGTTTGTCCAACTGCTCCAATTTCGATTCCGTGATTGTCGAGTACGTAAGGGCCTTGGCCTCACGGACGTACTCCGCCTTAACCTGACCAACGCCATCCTCCTCCGCCAACAATGCGGATTTCTCCAACATCTCTATCGCGAACCTGGCATCACCCCATTCGGAGGCGATGTCAGATATCAGATGCATGGAATCCGCCTCGATGGAACCAGGGACCAGAGCCATATCGGCCCTGCTGTTGACGATATCGTACAACTCATCCCTGCTGTATCGGCCGAAACGGACCGTGTTGGCACGTTTGAATGTGGACATAGATGCCTGGTCCAGACGGTCGATCACATGCTCCTGTGAAATCATCATCAAGGACAGGGAAGTGGAGAGGTCTCCTCTTTCCTCATTGAATCTGGACAATTGGTAGACTAGGTCGTCGGCACCCTTCTTGAGCAGGACGTCGACTTCATCCAACACCACTATCAGCCGCAAACGACGTTTGTCCACATGGCGCTTCAGTGTACGCAGCATCTCTGAGACCGAGAATCCACGGTCGGGATATCCGGGGTCGAAATGCCAAATCATGGACAGCAATGCGCTGGATTCAGTGTTGCTCTGCCTACAGTTGACCATGACGTAATCCATGGGGATTCCCTTTTCGGAAGAATACCTTAGGACATCCATACAGAACCTTTTCGCCGTGGCGGTCTTACCGGTTCCTACTGGACCTATCAGGAAAGCGGATTGCGGTACGCCGCTCTCCACGACAGGGCGGAACAACATGCGTAGGGAACGCATCTGCTCCTCTCGGTGTACCAGTGTCGCGGGGATGTAGTCGAAGGTCAGAACCTTCGGGTCCCGTATTATCGTCGTCCTTGGCTCAAACATCTTTGTTCCTGCTCACCCTGAGGAATCCTGAGAAGGGTATCACTTCAACCCCTCCAGCCTCGACCAGGTCCGCTGCCAGATTCATCCCGAGTGAGTCAGAGGACATGTGTCCGGCAACAACCACGTTGATATGATATTTCTTACACTCATCAATATGTTTATCGGGGAAATGCATTCCGACGACGGTGCCTACTCCCGCATCGGCAAGCTTCTCATAAATCTCAACAGGTCCAGAGGTGCCTCCGGTCATCTTTACCGCCACATTGCCAACGCTGGCATCATTCTTTCCAAAGACGATGTTGGGTGGTGAGTTTCCGGAAGCAGCCAACCGGTACTCCGGGATCTCGAATATCACATCCACCACATCCTTCAGCCTGCGAGGGGCCCTCTCTTCCAGATGGATCTCCATGAACTGCTGGGCAAGGTTATCGGTGGGTGTATGGGCGTTCATCAGCGGGATTTCCAAAAGTCGGCAGGCATCGACGACCTGGTTGTAGTTGGACGCCATGACTGCCCGGCTAACCTCATCTATACGCTTGGACATCATACCTTCAGCGATGTTTATGGGAATGCCCAATTCGTGGTACATCCCCTCCTGCATGTTCATGACCTCAGGGAATATCGTCCTGCCTTTACCTATTGGATGGTGTCCGATTATGGCATCTATGGCGTGTCCCTTCTGGTTCAGTCTGTCTGTCAGTACCGCCTCCCCAGTGCCTATGTCGATACCCCATATGACCTTCTTGACCTCCAAGTCCGGGTCACCGAAGGAGAGGCGACTGTCAGCATAAGGATTCCAAAGTCTTTCCTGGTCGAAGAACTCCTTCTTATCATCATCGATCTTATCGAACGCGGATCTCTGCTTCTCAAGACCCTCATCAATCTCCTCACGACCGCGAGGGTCTGCTTCGATCCCCCTTTCAATTATCATCCGATAGACGTCGATGAGTTTCATCATCTTGGTTAGGAAGGATTAATGTTATCAAGTTTTTCCATGAATACTCATTTTCAGTCAACTCCGAAGGGAAAGTATTTTTTAACCTTACCCGATAGCGAAGATGGTTGGCTATGAGGGAGATTTGGATAGAGAAGTATCGCCCCCGTAAACTGGGCGAGGTAGTGGGTCAGAAGCACATAACCGAGAGGCTGAGGTCCTATGTGAAAACCCAGAATATGCCCCATCTTCTTTTTACCGGCCCTGCTGGGACCGGTAAGACCACTTGTGCCCTTTCATTGGCCAAAGAGATGTTCGGAGAGGATTGGAAGGGAAACGTGATCGAACTCAATGCATCCGATGAAAGAGGTATAGACGTTGTCAGGGGCAAAATAAAGGACTTCGCCCGCACCTCCCCTCTGGGAGGGTCGGATTTCAAGATAATCTTCCTCGATGAGGCCGATGCCCTCACTCCCGAGGCACAGGCGGCACTGCGTCGAACCATGGAGCGTTACTCGGCCATATGCCGGTTCATCCTTTCTTGTAACTACTCGTCCAAGATCATCGACCCCATCCAATCACGCTGCGCGGTATTCCGATTCAGCCCCCTAACCGCCGATGATATCAGGGAATATGTCACCCACATATCAAAAAAGGAGGAGCTGGTCATCGACGAGGAGTCGATAGAGGCATTGGTCCATGTATCCCAGGGTGATATGCGCAAAGCCATCAACTCGCTGCAGGTCGCAGCATCGTTGGATATACCGATAGACCTCGATGTGATATACCAAACAACTGGAATGGCTAGACCCGAGGAGGTAAAGGGGATGCTGGAAACCGCTTTGTCCGGTGATTTCCTTAAGGCCCGTGCCCTTCTTGATGATATCATGATAACCTATGGGTTGTCAGGCCAGGACATAATCAAGCAGATACACCGTAGCTACTTTGAGCTATCCGTTTCTGATTCAGAGAAGGTCCGGCTTATAGACCGGACAGGAGAGGCTGAGTTCCGTATGGTGGAGGGAAGTAACGAGAGAATACAGTTGGAAGCACTGCTCGCTTATCTCACAATGATGGGCTCATCTCACCGTTGACTTTGCCAAGCTATAAATAAGGAATCATTATTCAGAGCACTGGAGACTAACATATGGCACGTTTCAAAGAGGCTGATGAGAGGCTTCTCAACAAGACAATTTGCATGAGTTGCTCAGTGACCAACCCCGCCAAGGCAAGCCGTTGCCGCAAGTGTGGATACAGCAACCTCAGGCCCAAGGCCAAGGAGAGCAGGAAATCGTGATCCCGACGACCGGCCGTCAAACGTCGGCCGATCTCGCAAATTCTTCAATTT
>SKHQ01000080.1 GCA_007116915.1 Candidatus Methanomethylophilaceae archaeon | reverse complement strand
GGGGCTGGGGGTCTGTCTCCACCTCTTCAACCGCATAAGTGATTATGACGGTGATCTCGGCCACATACCACATCTCCTTCGTCGCTGGGTCGAAGGACAGGGGCGATAGTGAGAGGAGGAGGACATTCTCTCCGCGTCGGTCGTAGAGGCCGTTGTTGTTCACGTGGGAAGTCCGGGAATCCCCGCTGCCAGCCGGACCCTGTCCGAGGACGGAGCTCACGGTCTGCATCGGCAGGTCCACAATGCCCATCGCATTCACAGGGGAGATTAGATAATCGATGCGCAGGTCCCTGACCTCTCCATCCTCCAAGGATATCTCAAGCTCCTCCACGGGAAGATTGTAGGGCACATCGTCCATCATCCTCTGGTTCAGTCCGTCAACGGTTACCTCGAGGGGGTCGCTGCCGACCGTGGGGATGCCATAACTGCGGTCTATTATGACCGTGATGCGCTCATCGCCGGCATCGACGGGCATGGGAGGTATCATGACCATCAACAGGGCCAGGACCAACACTATGCAGACTACCTGGATGGCCAGTGTCCCCGACCTTCGTCCACCCAAAACGTCTCTGGAGGATTTCATGCCAGTATCACCCCTATGAACGCATCGACAGCATAGGTACAGGCGATACCTACGATGACCATTCCGCTGAAATGGAATGAACCGCTGAACCAATGACCGCCTTTCATGGTACTGAGTGTGATCGATGAAACGGCGGCGTGTATCGCCAGTATCACCAAGACCACCAAGGAGAGCACCTCGAGGTCGTAGGATGGGTTAATTATACCTCCCATGAAAGCCCCCGCCGTTCCTGAGGCCACGCCTTCATACATCGTCTCCAGCACCAGGCCTATGTGCTTTATGATGGCATACATTATCCACATGGTACCTGCCAGAGCGACCATCGTGCCGTATGCGACGCCGGTCATTGAGGAAACGAACACATCCCTCTTCTTACGCAGGGCAAGGAACTTGTTCATGTTCTTCGATATGAAATAGGATGTCTTCTCCGGACTGGAGCCGTGGCCGGTGGTGTCGATGTACATCCTGGTGAACTTGTCTATGAAGTTGCTCTCCGTCTCAGCTATGAAATGATCCCAAGCGAGGTCGGGGTCTATGGTGGTGTCGAGACGCTTGGAGAGGTTCTCTATTGCCGTGGAAAGGTATCCGAACTTGTGCATGCTTATCTGCCGCACCGATGCGGGAAGCGATGCGGAACTGGCCTCCATCGACCTCCCCAGAGCGCGTATGAATGAACCGTAGATGTTGTCGCGGTTTGTTATCCTCGACTCCTCGCGATATATGAGTATTCCGGATATGAGCAGAGGACTGCTAACCAACGGTAGGGCTATGCGGAGTTCCAGGCCTTCCATCCAAACGAAGGTTACTAGCAATGCTATAGCCAGTATATTGAACGCTATCAAGTAGACAAGCAACATGTCGGTGGGTGTCATCATCCCCTTGGACATCTTGACCGACCAGGGGTACCACAGCCGGTCGATGTGCATGACGAACATCGCCAACATCAGGAATATGATCTCCAAGACAAAGAATGTGAACGTTATACCCAGCAGCATCATCTCATTGACTCCGCCGCCTACCAGGGGGATTATGGCCACGAACACAACCAGGAATACCATGGCAACCATCAGAGCCACGTATATCTCCTTGACGAACTCCATGTTCTTCAACGTGGCCTCGCCGTTGATTAGGAACTCATCCATGATGATCTCCTGCTCATAGTTGAAGAAGTTGCTCATCTCGTCACCGACGTCTATGGCATGTGCCAAACGGATGAAGAAATCATGTTCCATGTCATTGCGGATGTTATCAGCACGGAACCTCGCTGCCTCGGAAACGGTCATGCCGTAGTTTACGATAAGATTGCGTATCTCGGCGCAGTCCTCGGCAATGATGCCATAGTCACGCATATCCGCCACAAACCCGAACACCTTCTCCAAGGGAAGACCGGATGTTACCATCGAAGCCATATGCGTCACGAAGAGGGGCATGGTCTGGTTGACACGCTTCCGTTCCATCCCAACTTGCAGAAATGGGATTATTGAAATCAGGAAAACCAACAGGCCAGGCGATAAGAGTATCAGATAGAGTTCAAGACCCGGTGGGCCGAGTTCAATGCTGTATAATATGATGGTCGGGACCACTGTTCCTATGACCATGGTGAGTGCCACCACATAAACCAGATACTTCCCTGGTTCGTTTTTTATGGTCTCGTAGGTACCCTCCATCATAAAGATCACCTAGATGAAGAACGGTAGGTTCTCCACGCCTCCCTCGAAATAACTGACCAATGCAGAATTGACCGCCACATATTCGGTTATATCGTTATCGACCATCTTCTTGATTATGGCCTCCCTCTTATCCAGCTCTTCATAAATCTTACGCTTGTCCAGGAATCCATGCTCAGCGGCGACCTTCTCCTCCAGTATGTAGGAGTTTTGGAAACCGCGGAACTGATGAGTGTCCGAGATGGGATCCCACTTGAACACGTTCTTTGTGAGAACACCGCCCTCCTCTTTGGAATAGCCCACGAACTCTTCCACGCTTGTGACACGACGGAGTATCTTACCGTCAACGTTCACCGCCGACTGGAACATCAGGACGTTGACGTTGTCGATGAAGGTCATGGGCACGTTTATCGGATCACCGGTGAAACGCTGGATGAACTTGGTGGCGTTGGCGGCATGGAACGTGGATAGTACCGGTATCCCGGTCTGCATGGCCTGGAACGCCACTCTTCCCTCCTCACCTCTTATCTCACCGATGATGAGATAGTCGGGACGGGAGCGGAGTGCGGCGCGCATAAGGTCGAACATCGTGACCTGATATTCCTTCGGTCCCGATTCACGACTCACAAGACGCTGCCATGTGGCGTGCGGAGGCTTCACCTCCGGGGTGTCCTCAGCGGAGAATATCTTGTTGCGATGGTCTATGAGGGATAGGATGGCGTTCAGCGAGGTGGTCTTGCCGGATGCGGTCTCGCCGGAGAATATCATGTTCATCTTGTTCTCCAGGCAGAGCCATATGTAGGCAGCCATCTTGGCACTCATCGTACCCCACTTGACAAGCTGTATGCAGGATATGGGTTCGGCGGCGAACTTACGTATGGTGAAGGATGAGCCTTTGCGGCTGATGTCCTCGGAATAGACGATGTTGATACGCGAACCGTCGGGCATGGCGCCGTCAACTATCGGTCTGGTGGGCGTGACCGGCCTGCCTATGCGTTCGCTGAGAGCGATTAAGAAACTATTGAGATGGGCATCATCTTGGAATTTAATGTTACTCTCCAGACCGTACTGGACGGCCTTGTGGATTAGATGGATGTTCTCAATGCCTATGGCATGCACATCCTCGATGTAAGGGTCGCGCATTATGGTGTTTATCGGCCCGTAGCCGTTGATGTCACGGTGGATGAAATAACGGTAAAGCGCGCGATCCTCCTCGGGAACAGGGATCGTGTGAGATTTCCGCACCCGGTCCACGAAACTTATGTCCTTGGTCCTGATGACATCATTAAATAGGTTCTCTATGAGCTCCTTGCGTTCATCATCGGTCTTGATGGCCTTCTCCTTGGCGGCTCGGATTAGCATGGCTGAGCGTATCTTATCCAAGATGACTTTCTTGTAATCCTCCATCGGCCATTCGACTGATATGTAGCGGTTGAGAACGGGGCAGACGTGGATGTAGGCATCGCCAAGATCGTCGCCAACGGAATATATGATGTTGGCGGCAGCGGGGTCGTTCAGAGCCTCTTTGCGTATATCATTCAGATCCTTGACGCTGAGCGACTCATGGTACATAGGCGGAGGGCCCAAACCTACAGGCATATTATCCAGATAGGATTTGAGCAGCGGACTTTCATCAGCGACGGCGAAGATGCTCTTCTTCATCCCGACACCTCCGTTATCTCGATTATCAGGCCGACATCGGGTTCGACACGGAACTCCACCATCTTGTCTACCTTGCCACGAGCTTTGAGGTAGCGACGTACCTTGATTATGTGTCTGATACCGTAGGATGAACTCTTCAATTCAAGTTCAAAGTAAACATCGCAGGTCTGGCGCAGACGTTCTATACCGGGCTGATTCTTGAGCACGGTCATGATTATGACCTTTCCGCCATGGACCATCTTCTTCATATGTTCCAAGAAACGGTCCATGTCACCGTCTCCGTTGCTGGAGTGGAGCATCTCACCGAAGCAATCGATTATCGTCACATCGGTGGAATAGAGGTTTTGATGCTCGATCAGCGTCTGAAGGTATCCTTCCTTGGGCATCGTGTCACCTATTATGGGCAGCACGGGCATGAACTTGAGCGATGTATTGATTAGATGAGGGCCGATATTGTACTTCATGGAGTACATCTGGTCGAGGAAGTCCTTGAAGGTCAGCTCAGTGGATATGTAGGTTACGCTGTAGCCGTTCTCGAGAAGACCGTAGGCCAACCTCTGCGATACAACGCTCCGGCCCGAGCCTTCTTCGCCTTCGATGAGCATGGTGGATGACTTCGGGACTCCCAGACCTATCTTCTTGGCGAACTCGTCCCTTGGTAGATGGACGACCATTAGTTCGCTTTTGTGAACCTCTTTGGTACTATCCATCAAACCACCCTGAACCTCATGCTGTCCTGCGCCATGTCACCGTAACGGACCATGACAGTATGGTCTCCAGGGTCAAGTTCGAAGTACACCCTCAATTCCACGATATCCCCATGAAAGTGAGTTGGCCCCCACTGAGGGATGATGGCCGCCAAATTCACCAATCTACCGTTTATCAACACTATCCAATGTTCGTTATTCAGAGGAAGATCCCCGGTATTGAGCACGTATATCGATAGATAACCGTTTGAAACAACCAAATTAGCAGGGTCGTTCACTATCTTAATGTCTGTTCCCATGGTGTCCGATAGCTTATCTGAATTATCGGAAAGGTCCTCGGCCAGGGAGAATGCTATGCCTATCATCGCTGCGCCCACAGCGGTGGCTGCTATGATCGCCGCAACCATGAATATCACATGGCTCGCCGACACTGATGCCCCCATCAGCTGCCTCCGTAAACCAATAGG
>SKHQ01000095.1 GCA_007116915.1 Candidatus Methanomethylophilaceae archaeon | reverse complement strand
TGCCTTTTTGCATGGCACGGATGTCTCCGTTGCCGTCAGCGGTCACGGTGAGCCTCGCCGAGCAGACCATTTCCTCGTCGAAAGTTGGGTCTACTATTAAAGTATTTTCTATCTTGGCGACTGTCACCGTTATGGGCACACACGTCACTGGCAGAGGGAAATCATCCCCCTTGCCGAAGTTGGACGCCGGTACCATGGCACTCTTGAGCGCCGCGACTACCGCCAGGGCGGCGGCGTCGAACAGGTTACCGTCGTAGTTTATGGCGTAGATATCGATGAAACACATCCAGACCGCCTCGCCTGGGGTTATGCAGAGTGCATCGACATCCACCATGCCACTCTCGCGTATACCGCGGTCGACAACACGGGCCAGCTCGATTGCTTCCTGACCCGGGGGCCCGGACTCGAAGTCGGGGTGGGCCATGGGTATGAGTTCCATGCTGGTGGTGAGCACTCCCTTGTTCGGTGTGTCTGAGAAGGGCGTACCTATCGCCATCTTCAGACCTGCGATGACCTCCGTCTCGCCGTAGCGGACACGGGCCGATCCCTCGGCAGTTTCTATAACGCCGGTCTCGACGCTGATATCCCTTAGGTCAAGGGGCGCACGCTCATCCATCCTGCTGCCCTTGCGGAGCAGCTCGTTGATATGGTTTCTCCTTATCTCGGAGACAACGGATCTACTCATTCATCCACCTCCTGCTCTTCCTCGGCCGCAACGGAGTATCTCCTCCTCAGGGCGTCCTTCTGCATCTCATATATCTCGTGGCAGGCGGTGACCCCCATCTTCATGGCGGTGTCGAACTCCTCGCGGGTCAAGTGACCGTCCATCTGCAACAGCACGACCTCGTTGGTCTTAGGTATGATAGCCAGAGGCAGGTCCGCCTCACCGTAGTTGTCCTCTTCCTTGTTCAGGTCGAGGAGCAGGTGTCCGTTGGCCTTACCGACGGCCACGGATGGTATCAGGTCGCGCATAGGTATGCCGGCGTCAGCGAGAGCCACCGAAGCGGCGGTAAGCCCGGCGCAGCGGGTGCCGGCATTGGCCTGCAGTATCTCGATGTAGACGTCTATCGACGCACGGGGGAACAACTCCACCTGTATGACGGCCTCCAGGGCCTCGGAGATTATCTTGCTGATCTCCTGTGAACGACGGTCCGGTCCTGGCCTCTTGCGGTCTCCTACAGAGTAGGATTGCATGTTGTATTTGCACTGCACAATGGCCTTGGTGGGGTTCTGAAGGTGCCTAGGGTGGCATTCTCTCGGTCCGTACACCGCAACTAGCACCTTGTTCTTACCTATCTCGAGGTAAGCAGAGCCGTCCGCATTGGGCAGCACGCCAGCCTCTATCTTCATGGGGCGCAGCTCATCGGCCTTCCTGCCGTCTAGCCTCTTGCCCTTGTCATCGACCATGACTATGTCTGAATCCATTACAATCACTCCTGATCATCCGCCCGCTCAACCGCGGGCAGGGTCTTCTCCATGTATTCCTTGACCCTCTCGGTCAAATTGGAGGACTGAGCCTCCTCATCAATCATCTTTATGGCCTTGGCGGCCACTAGCACGTTATCGAGCTCTCCCTCTATCCAGATCACTCCGTTCTGTCCCACGAATATGCGGCAGTCGGTGATGCTCTTTATCATCTGAATCATCGAGCCGCCCTTGCCTATCACACGGGGGACCTTGGAATACGATATCTTTATCACATGTCCGCCCTGCAGCTTGCGCATGCCCGATTCATTCATTGTGACCTGTATTTTGTTGGTCTCGTCCATCATCAGTATCTTAGCCATGATGATGTCCCCGACCTTCAGGAAGCGGGCGGTATCGCCGAACTCCACACGCCACGGCACCTCATTAACATGCAGTGGTGCGGGATAGGGGGCGTTGATGTCGACCAGCCAATTGGACGGGCCGATGTCTATGATTGTCCCCACGACTGTGTCCGCCGTCTGAGGCAGGTACCTGCCTGACAGGGGGATCACATTGACATAATTCGATCGTATGCTCTTCACGCCCAACAAGGAGGAGTAGACGTTGCCGTCCAGCACGTAGGTGCCGCTTCCCGGGCGGAGCCCCTTATCATCAAGGAGGTCACCCGGTACAACCACCTCCCTCTTGGGTCTTTCGTTCATGTTCTCCATAATATCACTTCGCAAATCTGATAGTTAGGTGAAGGTCAGATAAGCCGAATCTCGGCCTCTCCCTTGGTCTTTCCCTTTATCCGGGACGTGAGCTCGTCTTTGACGCCTGCCGGGATCTCCACGATCCCGATCCAATAACCGTCCTCCTGCCATTCCTCATCGATGATGGTTCCCAATGCCCGCAGGTCGTCATAACAGCGGCCGTAATCATCACCTTTGAGGCGTACGGCGACCTTACTGCGGGCGAACTTTATGGGTATCAGAGGCCTAAGGAGGTCCATGGCCCTCTTGATCTGTTGATCGATGGGTTTGAATGGGTCGGCGTGGAAACGAGCCTCTTCCAAGGCTAGCTCTATCCTCGTAGCCGGATGAGGGGAGTTGGTCTGGGGGTTGATGGCGTTACGGGCTATCTCGGAGATGATCCTCCTCCGTTTGGATTCAAGGATATCTCGGCGCTGCTCCGTTGTGAGCTGCACCTCTCCCTTCACGATGATGATGCGGGCTATCTCCGCAACATCATCCGTGCCGAACACCTCCAACACCTTGTCGTCCGTTGGGCGTGTGCCTTTACGGGCGTCGTTGAAGACCTCTTCAATAACCATACGCTCGACAAGATCGACATCCTTACCGTCCCTGACGTCCTTAGCGACGTCGGGTTCGATGAGTATCTCGAAAGTCTCCCCGTGGGATTCGAGCCTGGCTATGATAGCGTCTTCGATATTGACCATTAAGACCACTTCTGCCTTCACTCAATCTTCTTTATGTGTTTCTCTAACTCCTTCTCGGAGATCTTCTGGAAGTTCTGGCCCTTCTTCACGACACCGACTTCCAGGGATTGTGGTTTGAGGTCCTCTTCAGTGGCGGATGCCAGAGCCTTCAAACCTAACTGCAGCGCATCGTCGAACTTCATACCCTCTTGGTAATCAGCCTCGAAAATCTCGTTGACTGCGGCGCGTCCGGCTCCGATGCTGCCCGCCTTGTAGGAGACCAGGGCCCCACTGGGGTCCGTCTCATAGAGGTGGCATCCCAGTTCATCGACTCCCGCCACCAATAGAGCGGTTCCGAAGGGTCTTAGACCTCCGTATTGGGTGAAGTTCTGCTTGTAGTCGCAAATCCTCTTGACAAGTCCCTCGACGCCGATCTTCTCGTCGTAGGTGACCTTGTGCACCTGAGCCAGTTGACGTGCCTGGTCGACCAGTATGCGAGCGTCTGCCACCAGCCCAGATGTGGCACATCCGACGTGCTCGTCGATGTGGAAAATCTTCTCTATCGATTTGGGCTCCATGAGCCGGCTGGAAATACGTTTGTCCACGATCAGGATGACCCCGTCCTTGAATTTAAGGCCGATCGTTGTGGTCCCCCTCTTGACAGCCTCCCTGGCATACTCTACCTGGAAAAGCCTTCCGTCAGGGGAGAAAACCGTGATACCTCTGTCATAAGCCATCTGTCCTGGTTGCATATAAATTACCTCTTCAACTCTCTTCTTGTTATTGAAAGCACATATATATCTATATTCCTAAAACGGGCTTCTGGAACGCGTGTAGGGAATCATTAGCGAGGCGTTGCTGGCCTCATTATTTCTTCAATTTGTACCTCTCTCTCAGGCACCTTAGTGTACCTGATGTACGCAGCGGTCGGGCGTCCCGGGATCCCTCGGAGATGACCGCGATCACCCGATCCCTGTCCGCGGGGGAGCAACGTACCATCAGATGCCATTCGCCGGTGTCTATCACATGTGGCGCTTTGAGCGAATGGGAACGGAAGAGGCGGTTTATCTCTGTCACCGCCTCATCACGGTCGGTATAGGGTGGCTCACAAGCGAATATGACGTATCTCCTCCGCCCTCTCTTTTCCTTGACCACCAATCATCTCACCTCATCAACTCGAACATCAGCCCGCATATGGGGCAACGGTCTTCGTCCCTTCCTAACTTCCATCCGCAGTCAGGGCATTTGTCATCAAGCACGGTCCCGCATTCGCAGACGTTGTCCCCTTCGGGTATCAGAGCTTTACAATGATGGCAGTGAATCGCATCGTACTCCTTGAAACGTTCGGAGCATCGGGGGCAGCTGAGGTCGTCCTCTCCCACCCTCGAACCGCAGCTTGGACATGTGAACGAACCGTCCGTTTCCAGGAACACCGCTCCGCAGTCGCAAACGTTGGCCTCTTTAGGGAGGAAATCAGCACACACGGGACACCTTCTAAGTGTGACTTGGGCGTCATCAGGTAGATTGTACCTCCTTCTGAATCCCTTCCGGGTGTATTCCTGATCGCAATAGGGGCAGTATCCCGTCCTC
The DNA here is from genome assembly GCA_007116915.1 of Candidatus Methanomethylophilaceae archaeon. Classification (GTDB taxonomy): domain Archaea; phylum Thermoplasmatota; class Thermoplasmata; order Methanomassiliicoccales; family Methanomethylophilaceae; genus PWHV01. The sequence goes on along the minus strand of SKHQ01000095.1, from coordinate 697 downwards.
TCGACACAGGGCCGGTGGAACTCCATGTTGCACTCACAGACGGTATATCCCTGACCGGCTTTTATTCTGCCCATGCAGATCTGGCAGTAGACCGATCGCTCTTTGGAAGGTCTGATATTGAATGATGACTTGGCTTTGACCGGTTCCTGCAGAGGGCTGTCTGGTACAGTGGCAGTCTCCGACCTCCGAGTGTACAAGAACGCCACGGCGATGACCGATGCCGCGACACCAGCAGCTATGTAGAGGGTTGTGCCAATCATCGGGTGCCGGGTAAGCTATGTGAAACACCGATAAATAATATTGGTGGACATAATAATTCAATTTTTGAAAACCTTTTTACGGGTTTACTGTCTAAAGGGTGTTGAACTAGGGATATATTTCGTAAACATACGAACTAAATCCCCAAAAACCGTATTTCGACACTAACCGCGCGGTGTACGGTCACCCCTTGGTTTCCGGTGGAAATACGCCTTAATCCGGGATACTGGCAACAATGGTTAAGGTTGCTTCTTCTAAAAACGAACGCCGTTTATGACCCGTTTATAAAATCAGACCTTTATGAAAGAACATCATTTCTTATGAATGTTTTGGAGAAAGCATTAAAGAACTGTTAGGTTATTCCCATTCTAATCCAAACACTGTCGAAATAACGGAGGCATTGATTTGACAAAATCGGCATTAGTTATCGGTGGAGGGA
>SKHQ01000092.1 GCA_007116915.1 Candidatus Methanomethylophilaceae archaeon | reverse complement strand
GTCATGTCGCAATATGATTCCCTATCCACCGAGAGGAATTGGCAGGGGAAATGGAAGGAATGGGAGATACACCATTTCGACCAGGACTCCGACCGCCCTATTTACAGTATAGATAATCCTCCCCGTTACACCTCCGGCTCATTGCATCTCGGCCATGCGACCGGTTACTCACTGATCGATTTCGCCGCCCGCTATCACCGGATGAAGGGCTACAACGTGTTCTACCCCCTATGTTTCGATGTCAACGGCACACCTACGGAGGTCAAGGTGGAGAAGAAGCACGGCATCACCAAACTCGACCTGCCCCGTGGCGAGTACCGTCGACTGTGCTCTGAATACGCCAACGGTTTCATAGAAGAGATGACTCAGCATTTCGAGATTCTGGGCCAGAGTATGGATCCCAGTATCTACTACCAGACTGACGCACCCTATTACCGCAGAATAACCCAGATATCATTCCTCAGGCTGCTCAAGATGGGGTTGGCCTACAAAGGAGACTATCCTGTCAATTGGTGTCCGCGATGTATGACCGCGCTGGCTGACGCCGAGGTAGAGTACCGTGACAACGTCACCAATCTGAATTTCATACGCTTCGGTGTCGATGGCGAAGACCGTCATGTGATGATAGCCACGACAAGACCGGAGCTTATATGCACCTGTCAGGCCATCGCCGTTCATCCCAAGGATGCATCCAAGGCCGACCTGGTGGGTAAGGAGTTGGTCACCCCTCTGTACGGTAAGAAGGTCAAGGTCATCGCTGATGAGAAGGTCGATCCGGAATACGGAACCGGAACGGTCATGATATGCACCATCGGTGACAAGGTGGATCTGGAATGGGTGATGAAGTACAACCTCCCATTGGAGAAGGGTATCGACGAGGGAGGCCGTATGACCGATATAGCGGGACCTTACAGCGGCATGACTGTGAAAGAGGCCCGTTCCGCTGTCATAATCGACTTGGACAAGGACGGTAAGCTCGAGAACCAGGAACCACAGGACCAGAACCTCTCAGTTTGCTGGCGTTGTCATGAGACCATCGAGTACTTACAAGTGCCCCAGTGGTTCCTAAAGACCCTGGAGTTCAAAGAAGAGGTGCTCAAACGCGCTGACGATGTCGATTGGTTCCCGGAGTTCATGAAGATCAGACTCAAGGACTGGGTGGATTCACTGGAATGGGATTGGGTCATTTCACGTCAGCGCATCTTCGCCACACCCATCCCTATTTGGGAGTGCGCCGGCTGCGGCCACGTGGTGGCGGCCGAAGAGGATCAGTGCTACGTCGACCCGACCGTCGATAAACCTCCTCAGAGCTCCTGCCCAGATTGCGGTGGGGATCTGATAGGATGTACAGATGTCTTCGACACCTGGATGGATTCCTCCGGATCGGCCATGTACAATTGTTTCTGGGAGAGGGATGAGGAACTCTTCAAGAAACTATACCCGATGTCCATGCGCCCACAGTCCCATGACATCATCCGGACCTGGGCCTTCTACACCCTGCTCCGTTCGCACCAGCTCACGGACAGCATACCCTGGAGGGACATAATGGTCCATGGTTTCATCATGTCGCCCGACGGCACGCCCATGCACTCGTCGCTAGGCAACGTCATCGACCCCATGCCAATATTGGAGGAGTACGGCGCCGATGCCATGCGCTATTACGCCTGCACCTGTTCGCTGGGAGTTGATCATTCTTTCCGCGAGAAGGACGTTAAACGCGGTAAGAGGCTGATCAACAAGATATTCAACATGGGTAATTTTGTGGCCCGTAAGATCGACAGTAAACCGCAGCGCCCCACCGAGCTGCCCGCCGCCGATCGTTGGATACTGAGCCGTTTCAGCGAGACCGCGGAGAACGTCGACCGCATGTTCGCATCCTATCAGTTCGATAAAGCCATGCGTGAGATCGAGAACTTCGCCTGGCACGAATTCGCGGACCACTACATCGAGATGGTCAAGCACCGGGATGACGATGCGGTCCGTTACACGCTATACACCGCATACCTTGGATTGATAAAGATACTGGCGCCATTCATGCCCCATATCACCGAGGAAGCGTATCAGAACCATTTCCAGGTCCACGAAGGGCACCGTAGCATCCATATCAGCCCCTGGCCGGAGACCTACCCACTCGACCCTGAGGCGGTCGTGATAGGTGAGATGATGAAGGACATAATCTCGTCGGTGCGCAATTGGAAGGCCAACAACAAGATGCCGCTCAACCAGGAGATAGCGTCTTTGGAACTCATCGGAGAAAAAGCCTCCGTACTCATCGGCCATGAGGCGGATGTGATGGGCACCCTCAAGGCAAAGATGCTGCGTGTCGTCACCGCTGCTGAGTTGCAGGAGAAGGTTGTGGCTGCCAAGCCGGTTCATTCCCGGATCGGGCCGGAGTTCAAAGCCGATGCCAAGAAGGTCGTTGAGGCCATCAAGACGATGGACCCCCAGGCACTCGCCGAGTCCCTTTCAGAAGGAAAGGTGAGCATCGACGGCCTGGAGATTGGTCCAGAGCACGTCGAGCTCGAGAAGAGTCTCATGCTGCACGGCCGCGAAGTCGAGACCGTGCAGGTGGGAGATGTTTTGGTGGCTATAGAGCTCTGATCAACGAGGTAGGGTCTCTACCTTCAAACTCTTTCCATTGTATTTCATCTTCGGCATCTCTTTGGACATCCGCTGGGCGAATTCCTTGTGCACCTCTACAGTGCTGGTAGATTCGCCGATTTTGACCTTGCCGATCGAATGGTCCTTGATGCGCAACTCACGTATCAGAGTCTCGACGATCTCATTCTTCTTGACACCGTCGTTGTCCCCGAGGTTGATACTGAACACGACCATACCGAAGATGTCCGACAGCTGGTCATAATCCATGACCTCACGGACCGTCTCCCTTCCCTCCGCCTCGGGAGGTACCATCTCGACTATCTCCATACCGGTGTAGGCGGTTATGCTGCGAAGATAGTATTTCTCGTCCTTGGTGACGAAACTGATGGCCACACCCTCCTTGCCGGCACGTCCGGTCCTACCTATGCGGTGGACATATACATCGGGGTGTTCGGGTATGTCGTAGTTGATCACATAGTTGACATCGTCGATATCCAGACCACGGGCGGCGACATCAGTAGCCACCATGAGGTCTATCTTATCGCTCTTGAACTGCTTTATGACCTTCTCCCTCTTCGATTGGCTCATATCACCATGTATGGCTTCAGCCTTGTAATCCAGGCCTTGGAGTTTCTCGACCAACATGTCAACCATGCGCTTAGTGTGACAGAAGATTATGGCCTTGGGCCTCTTCACGTCCAAGACACGGCACAATGCCCACATTTTATTGCGGCGACCGACTTGGATGTAGAACTGCTTGGTGAGATCCAGGACCATCTCGTCCTTGGAGACTGTTATCTCCTTGGGATCTTTCATGTAATCATAAGCCAATTTCCTGACCCCTTCCGGCAAAGTGGCGGAATACAGCAGGGTCTGGCGAGCTTTGGGCGTTTTGCGTAGGATGTCTTCGATATCCTCTATGAAACCCATGTCCAACATACGGTCGGCCTCATCAAGGACGGCTATCTGAACCTTGCTCAGATTCAATGTGCCGCGACCGATATGGTCCTTCACCCTTCCGGGAGTTCCGATGATTATATCAACGCCCCTCTTAAGGGCCCTGAACTGGCGCTCGATGTCAGTACCGCCGTATACCGGCAGACAGACATGGCCCGAATACTTGGATAGCTTCTCAAGTTCCTCCGAGACCTGAATGGCAAGTTCGCGTGTCGGTGCCAATATCAGGGCGGAGGGGATTTTCATGCGTGGCTTGATTTTCTCGAGTATAATACCGCCGAAGGCACCGGTCTTGCCTGTACCAGTCTGAGCCTGGGCAAGGACGTCCCTGCCCTCCAGACCATATGGTATCGATTCGACCTGGATCGGGGTCGGGCTCTTCCAGCCCATTTCCTCGATCGCCTTCCCAACTTCATTCCCGATGCCTAGTGGTTTAAATTCTGATTCCATTGTAATCACTGATTCGTAACGATTATTCAAAACCCTATTCCCTCATATGATTTATTACCTACCCATGCTAAGCTTTTTGGAACACGTTCCCTTTTAGCGCAAAAATCGCAGTCAAATGCAATATTACATAGGATTTTCAGTTGGGAGACGATAAAGTTTATATGGGGAAAATTGTTCCCCAGAATTGAAGCGGACGTAGTGTAGCTGGTTATCACTTGAGCTTGCCAAGCTTAGAACTCGGGTTCAAATCCCGGCGTCCGCACCATCCATTTCTCGTCAAATCATCCATAATAGGCTCTAGGTTGTGTCTCCCTACCCTAGCTCCTCTGCGAGGAAGCACTGTAGCCCCTTTCTTTTCCAGATCATTGAATAATGATTGTGAGGTGACGAAGGTCATTCCTTTCATACTTCCTTCCCATCTTTCCATGATTACTTCCGTATAAGCTCTGGGCACGAACATTAGAACGATTTCGTAGGTCCTGTGAATCTCTATCAATGATTCCACAAATGAAGTCCGGTCGTCGAGATCCATAACATTCATCCTTCTGCCTTCCGCACAGATGTAAGGAAGAACTTTTTTATCTGAATCTATCAAACCATGCCTACTGGAGATTATCCCAAGTTCTGAACCTTCAATGGATTTCTGGAACCGCCTCACCTCAGTAAAGCGTCCGCCTAGTCCCTCTCCGATCTCTATTCGGTATTGGTCGAGGGAAGGGTCCATACATTCATGACTGATGCAATCTGGGACATGGCATCCAACCATCTTTAGCGCTTCAACATACGGAGCATGATATTGAGGTCTCAAACCTCGTTCGTTCTTTGCATGTGGAAAAATGAACATCTCGGAATCATTGCTAACACAATAGACCCTCATCAGACCACAATATGAAGGATCGGTTATTTGGTTTATCTATTCAATCCAGATGATTTGTTTTTACCAAATATTCTAAATATCCATGGAGATAATACTCAATAAGGTATAGGCATGGTAGAATTTAACATTGATAAAACAAAGATTGATCCTATAATGGGTGAGATCAAGGAGAAATATATTCAACATATCATAGCCGCCGCAGTTATCGCCCTGCTTCTATGGTATGTGACTCCGAATTCATATGGAAATTTCAATAATATGTTGTTGAATTTTCCTAACACCCTCATATTGTTGTTGATCGCCATGGTGATCTCTTACATGATCTTGGTGATAGGTAGCAGCGACAGTCTAATCGTTAAATTGAAGGAAGCAGGTCATTTCGATGTATTGAACGCCAAATTGACCATTGCAACCATACTGTCCTTAGGCGCGTACTTCCTCATCCTGATGGTAACGAGGTACTTCTCATGGGTTTCAAACAACTTCATGATGTGGGGCGACACCATGACCACTCACGAAGTGATGTTCATCTTCCTGCTGTTCATCATATCGCTTGCTGTGGTGTTCTTCGTCAGCGTCCTGATGGCATTGATGAAAATCGCTGAGATGCGAACTGCATAAAAGGCTTTGAAACCTTTTTTCCTAATTCCTTTTTTTTCAACGCTGCAGACTGCTGTAACGGAAGGCGATGTTGCAGCTACCCTCACGAGACACCATACAAGGACCCTTGGGACTGTTGGGGTCGCATGCCCTACCGAACATCGGACACTCCTCAGAGCGGATTATTCCTCTTAGGACCTCTCCGCAGCGGCATCCCTTGGGTTCCTCATCCATGGCGGGGAGGTCTTTTAGTATGTCCTCATGTACCAATTTGGCATCGTGAGCTGAATACTCCTCTTTGAGGCCAAGGGCACTCAAAGGAATGACCGGGAACCCTCTCCAGGCCCTATCCTCCTCTTTGAATGCCTGAGCCATCATCGCCCGTGCCTTGGGGTTGCCCTCTTTCCTGACCAGACGACGATACTCGTTCTCCACCTCAGCCCTGCCATCGGCCAATTGGCGGACGAGCATATGACAAGCCATCAGGATATCCAACGGTTCGAATCCGGCGACCACCTGCGGCATCTTGTACTTCTGGGAGAATGGCTCGTACATCTCGGTCCCGGTGATGGCACTGACGTGGCCTGGTTGTATGAAACCGTCCACACTGACCTCGCCCATCTGGAATATAGCCTCCAGGGCAGGAGGTACTATCCTATGACAGCTGTAAACGCTGAAGTTCTCGGGGACTCCGCGTATCAGCGGCACGGCGGTGGTCGGCGCAGTGGTTTCAAATCCGACAGCCATGAAAACGAATTCTTTATCCTCTCTTTTAGCCATCTCCACCGCGTCGGTGATCGAATAAACGATGCGCACATCGGCGCCGCGGGAACGGGCGTCCGCCAATGATCCGATAGGAGTGGGGACATTCAACATATCACCGAAGACACAGACCCCGATACCGGCTTCCGCCAATGCTATGCCGGCACCGATCTCGGTACCGGTGGTGACACAGACCGGACATCCAGGGCCTTGTCTTATCTCCACGCCCACATCCTTCAATAACTCCTCAAGACCGAAATGCACCATGGTGTCCTGATGCGTGCCGCAGACATGCATGAATTTGTAATCCACTTCGTACCTGGATATCGAATCCAGAATCTCTTTGGCCGTTCCCCCGTCCCGGAGTTTGAAAACACTCATTCCAACACCTTCAACGATTTCACCATACATGACTTGCCCTTGATAACTTCGACGGGCTTGGAACAATCCGGACAGCTTAGGACCGGTATGTTGTGACTGAAACCTTCATCCTCCAAACGTCCGGCGGGACCTTCGAAGGAACAATTGGGACATCTTATCTCAATCGGTTCCTCGATAATGCTCAGTCTCGATCCTTCCAAAAGGGTGCCATTGGAGACTATGTCGAAAGCGAACTCCATCTGTTCCCGACCAAGCCGGGTGAGTTCGCCCAGAATAAGCTCGATCTCCTCGACCTTGCTGACCTGGTGCTTCTCGAGTTCCTTCAGCACCGATTCGACGATGCTCGCCATGACTGAGACCTCATGCATCCTGGCTCAAAACATCAAAAGAGTATTTATTATCTGTCCGGTGAGGAACCGTGGTCACATTGAGCCTTCACAGGACATTCCTGGCACTTTGGCCTCCGCGGAATGCAGATTACCTGACCATGCCTGACCATCAAGGCGTTTATGTCCTTCCATAATGGCTCGGGAACAATTTCCCGGAGTTGTAACTCGGTCTCATCTGGATCTGCGGATCGGACCAGACCTATAAGGTTGGATATGCGGTGCACATGGGTGTCGACGCATATCGCCGGAACGTTGAAAGCATAGGCCAAAACGCAGTTGGCAGTCTTACGACCCACCATGGGCATATTGAGAAGTATATCCATGTCGGCAGGCAACTTCCCTCCGTGGTCGTCAATGACGATTCTGGCTATACTCTTGATGGCTTTGGCCTTCTGTACTGGGAATCCGGCCTTCCTTACAAGTTGCTCGATATGTTCAGTATCCGCCCCCGCCATGGCCTCAATCGTCGGTAGGGCGGTGAACAGGCAATCGGATGCCTCCCGGGTGTTCTCATCCCTGGTACGCTGGGAGAGGACCGTGGCTATCAACACATGGAAGGGACTGTCCATCCACTCTGGCCTAGGCCTCTTGTCGGACCTTCCCGGGTAAACGCCCTCTCCGTAAAGAGGCCGTAAACGATCGAGTATCAGGACGGGGTCCTTTTCGCCAACCATCTGAGAGCATCCCCTGCAGTGTAAAGAGATCCCGTCACAAGCACCGTCTCTCCTTTCTCAAGATTGTCATATGCTAAGCGTATGGCGTCACCGACCTTCTCCTCCACGGTAACATCTTCACAGTGGTGCATGAAGGCGCGACCTACGGCGTCAGCGGCCATACCTCTGTCGCTGTCCGGTTCTGTGGCCACCACCTTGCGGAAAACCGGCCCCAAGGCCGATGCGATACCGGCTAGATCCTTGTCCAACAGAACGCCTATGACCAATATGTTCCCGGGACCATAGACCAATGGGAAATCCTTGGCCAACGACTTCGCACCCATCGTGGTGTGCGTTACATCCACCACGGTCGGGGGGTCTTTCTCCACAAGCTCCATACGACAAGGCCATAAGCACTCCGACAACCCTTTGCCGATATGTTCTTGCCCGATCCTGTTGTCATTCAGAACCTCCAAGGCCAGAATTGCTGTGGCAGCGTTACCGGCCTGGATGGAGCCGCTGATACTCACTTCGTATTCTGTTCCATGATAGGTCAGGACTATACCTTCTCTACTCATAGACACAAGGGAGTAGTCCTCATCCTCGAGATAACGCACAGTCGAACCAAGTTCGGCAGCACGGGCCGACACCAAGTCCCTGACCTCTGCCACACAGTTGGCGACTACGGGAGTATCCGGCTTGATGATGCCGGCTTTCTCAGTAGCTATCTCATTCAGGGTACGTCCCAGATACTCACTGTGTTCCATGCTTATCGGAGTGATTACACTGAGAGACGGATTCACAACATTGGTGGAGTCGAGTCGCCCCCCCATACCGGTCTCTAGGACAACATACTCCGCCCCCTTCTCCGAAAAATAGAGGAATGCCATCGCCGTGGTTATTTCGAAGAAGGTCAGCTCCTTTCCATCAGCAGCCATCTCTTCAACGATGGGGCGGCATCGGTCTATGAGTTCTGATAGTTCATAATCATCAATCTGTTCACTACCAATCCTAATCCTCTCATTGAACCTCAAGAGGTGTGGTGAAGTGTAAAGACCCGTTGATATTCCCGCCTCGGCCATTATGGAATGAATGAGAGCACAGACCGATCCTTTACCGTTGGAACCTGCGACATGTATAGATTTGAAATCATTCTGTGGATCTCCGAGTCTCCTCATTAATTCACGGGTGTTCTCCAGCCCCAGTTTCATACCTCTAGCGTTCAATGAGAACAGCCATGCTAGGCTCCGCTGAAGATGGTTCATCGGCCTTCCTCTGACATCCCGGCTATGAGAGCTCTTACGGTCAGACCTTGCCTACGGGCATTGGCCTTCAGTGCGCGCATGGCTCCGCTACCGTACTGAGCGGCCTTCTTCTTCCTCTCTGCCAGGAAACCCGCACCTATCATCCTACCCACTTCACGCAACAGCTCCTTCGAGGTCTCGAAACCAACCCTCCTCTCCAAAGGGATTCTATTGACCGCGTCGACTGAGGCTGTGTGGAGAAAAGGGTAGCGGAGATCCTTGCCTGCCGCTAACGCGACCTTCTGCTCCTGGTGCAAGGTTTCATCCATGAGTTTCGCCATATCCGTCTCCATCTGCCTTCCCTTCTCCTCCACACTCATCACGGAATAACGGGCGTATCCGGCAAAGAGTTCATCCGCCCCTTGTCCGCTTACGAGAAGGTGTTCCTTGGCTTGTCGGGACACGAAGTACATCGGAATCTGGAAAGAGAGGCTGACCGGATTGTGACTGCCGGTGAGCTTTACCATCTCCTGCACTGCCTGAACCACCTGGTCCTCGTTAATGAATATCGGCTCCCAGGTCAATCCCAGCTCTTCAGCGGCACTCCTTCCTGCCTCGATATCATGAGAGCCTTCCACTCCCACAGAATAAAGCGTGACTTTTGAAATCTCGGAGGCTAGTATTGCGATTATCGTGCTATCGAGTCCGCCAGAGAAGAGTACCCCGACATCTTGCTGATCGATAGTTGCTGCTGTCGCCGCCCGGAATGCTTCGACCAGAATCTGAGCATCGTTCAATGGTCCATCACCATCCGAAGCTATGATTTCGCCTATAATAACCTGTTCTATTTTTACCCTATCAATCTTGTAGCATTCTAAATCCATGTAAAACCATTTTAACAGGTATCGAGATATGATGATTGTATGGACAATGTAACGCGCATAGGAGTGTCACTGGAGCCCGACCTGCTGGAAAAATTTGATAGGTCTTTGGAGAAGAAGGGCTACGGTAGCAGGTCCGAGGGGATCAGAGACCTTATCCGCGATGCTTTAGCAGAGGAGGAGTGGAAGAACCCGGATCAGTTCATGGTAGGGACTATAACCTTGATGTATGACCATGAGACCGGAAGCGTCAAGGAGAAGCTTACCACGATCCAACACGAGAAGCACGACCATGTGAGCACCACCATACACATACATCTCGACCATGACCGTTGTATGGAGATTCTCCTGGTTAGCGGTACGTTGAAAGAGCTGCAGGATTTTTCCAACGAGCTGATGAGTATAAAGGGCGTGTTGAGGTCGAAACTGACCATGGCATCACCTGCCAGCACACATATGCACCATATCGGCCCCCGTCATTACAAGTGAGTTGACAATCGAGCCACAGTTTTTATATCCCTGAATTATTGGTCGAGGTCGATGAAGCGGCTAGTGATAACGGAGAAGGCCAATGCCGCCCGCAGGATCTCTACGATATTATCCGACGAGAAACAGGAGACCACTAAGGTGGATGGGGCGACTGTCATCACCTTCACGCGTGGAGGGGATGAATTCTCCGTCATCGGGCTCCGAGGGCATATCATCGAATTAGACTATCCAGAGCATTACAATAATTGGTCCAGTGTCCCTCCGGAGGAGTTGATCAACGCTCCACAGGAGAAACTCGTCAAGGCCAAGAACATCCTCAGCGCCATACGCACCTTGTCAGCAGAGGCGGAACAGATCATCATCGCCACTGACTACGACAGGGAGGGAGAGTTGATAGGTCTCGAGACCGTGCGCCTGGCGGCTGTCAACATGGAAAACGTCCGTCGTGCCCGCTTCAGCGCTTTGACCAAAATGGAGGTAGAGAACGCCTTCGATAATCTGACACTGCCGGACGCCAAGTTGGCAGACGCTGCTGAAGCCCGACAGATAATAGATCTGACCTGGGGAGCGGTGCTGACCAGGATGGTGTCCATATACTCGGGACAACTGGGTAGGAACTTCCTTTCCGTCGGCAGGGTACAGAGCCCCACTTTGAGGCTCCTCATAGACCGCCACCAGGAGATTGAGGATTTCGTTCCTGACCCATTCTGGCTCATCAAAGGCAGTTTTGCTACAGAAGGGTTCCAGGGCGAACACTCCGACAATCCGTTCTGGGATAAGTCCGAGGCAGAGAAAAAGATGGACGGCTGTAAAGGCGTGGATAAGGCAAAGGTTCTATCATTCAGTGTCGAAGAGAGGGATGATTTCCCTCCATCGCCTTTCAGTACCACTCTGATGCTGACCGAAGCCAACCGTATCGGCATACCTCCTGGCTTGGCGATGAAACTGGCCGAGGACCTTTACACCAGTGGTTTCATATCATATCCAAGGACGGACAACACCGTATATCCTAAGAGCCTCAGTCTCAAAGGTGTGTTGAACCGCCTTGCCGATTCTGATTTCTCTAAGGAGGTCGCCGAGGTCCTAGACCAAGAGACCATAAGGCCTTCGAGAGGTAAGCGGATGACCACCGACCACCCTCCCATATACCCGACCGGGGTGGCATCTTCCAAAAAGATCAAAGGAGATAAGTGGAAACTCTACGAGCTCGTTGTCAGACGTTTCCTTGCCACCGTCGCACCTGCAGGTAGGGTCGAGGAGAAATCCTGCACATTGGATGTCGGCGGAGAGATCTTCGAAGCCAAAGGGCAGAAATTACTGTTCGAGGGCTGGAGGAGGTATTATCCTCATTACAGATTCACCGAGAACCTAATTCCGAACTTGGAAAATGGGAGTATGGTGGATGTCAAAGACCTGGCAATGGAGCAGGACGAGACACGCCCGCCATACAGATTCAACCAAGGTTCCATCATCCAGGAGATGGAGAATTTGAATCTGGGAACCAAGAGTACCCGGCACGACATCGTCGGTAAGCTCTATTCCCGCAATTACGTTCAAGGAAAGAACCTCATACCGACTCCCAGCGGTGTGGCCCTCATCAAGGCGCTGCAGAAATACGGCAGCCATATCACAGATGTGGAGATGACCGCGCGCTTGGAACAGGACATGGAGGAGATCTCCCAGGGCGAGAAGGTACTAGACTCCGTCGTCAAGGAGTCCCAGGCGATGCTTTCCGATGCGGTTGACGTGATGAAAGCCAACCGCAACGAGATAGGCGAGGAGATACGCAAGGCTCTGCACGAGCAGTCACATATCGGAAAGTGTGCTGAGTGTGGTGGAAACATCACCATCAAGAGGTCACGCAAGGGCAACTTCATCGGTTGTGATTCCTATCCTGACTGCACCAAGGCTTTCCCCATGCCACGATCGGCAATGATCCAACCCACCGAGGAAGGGTGTACTGAATGCGGCATGCCCGTTCTGCGCGTAATCAGGCGTGGTCAGCCTCCTCAGGAGCAATGCGTCGATCCGGATTGCAGCAGCAACAAAGAAATGAACGACCTTGGGAAATGCCCCAAGTGTAACGAGGGGACAGTGAGGATGTTGTTCTCCCGTGCCGGTAAGAGGTTCGCAGGATGTTCATCCTGGCCGGACTGCGACCAGACCTATCCTCTTCCCCTGAGGGGAAAGATAGATGTCCTGAACGAGCAGTGTGCCGAGTGCAACTCTCCAGTGATTGGTCTCGGAGAGAGACAACAGTGCATCAACCCCGAATGTCCGACTAGACCAAAGAAAGCGGCCAAGAAACCCAAGGCCACCACCGCTAAGAAGGGAAAGACGGTCAAAAAGACCGTTTGACCTCAGCAACGGTCACAATCACAACCGTCCTCGTGGACGTGTTCGGGACGGCGGCAGAAGGGGTCAAAACAATCGGGATCTTCACAACCTTCAGCGTGATAGACGCTGACCTCGCTGCCAGGTAGTATTTTTTCCACCTTGTCCATCAGCATCGCCTCAAGGTCATCCGCATCGGGTCCGAAGACTATCACGTTCACGGTCATCGTCCAGTTCTCCACCGATGCCAGTTCCCCCTTGATTCGGACGTTGCCGTCCTCGGTGGTGCTGCTCATGGATACGAATCCCTCTCCAGCCTCGACAACGGCCTTGACGTGACCTATGGACCAAGCACCGACATCGACAGCACCGAGGGTTAGGGCTTTTAGGAAGTCCGAGAACTTCTGAACTGCTTCCTTTCCTTCCAGGGAAGGTGAGAAAAACCCCTTGAGGTCCGCAGCGAGCGGAGTGGGTATGAACTCCTGATCCTCGGTCATTAGAACAACTCCAACAGTTTCCCCATATTGACACCCTTGTCCGCCTGAACAGCCTCGACAGGACCATTGAAGCCGAATGTCTTGATACGCTCCTTGATGCCGTCAAGGTCTTCTTCAGATACAGTGTCGATCTTGTTTACCAGCACAATATCTGCGACCTTCAGTTGGTTACGCAGGGGTCTCTCAAACATCTTCCAGGTCTTGGCGAAACGTTCCGCATCGACAACTATTATTGTACTGAGTTTGTCTATCTCGATTCCGGAACAGTCCTGGACGGCGTCGATGATAATACTAGGGTCGGCTATTCCAGTAGGTTCTACGATGATGATGTCTGGATCCATATTGGCTTGGACCACCCTGACGGTGTCAATGAGTCCGGTCTTCAGGGTGCAGCATATACACCCTCCCTTCAGTTCTTGGACGTCCATGCCGTATTTGCGCATGACTTCGCCGTCTATGCCTTTGTTCCCGAAGTCATTCTCGATGACCATAATTCGATGTCCTTTGCTCTCATAGAGAGCGTCCATCATGTTCAGGATTACAGTGGTCTTACCCACTCCTAATAGACCGGATACCAGAACGAAATGCAATTTCTCACCTTGGGCTAGATTGATAATCGATGTTATTAAAGATTGGTCATCAACTTAATAATTTTCAAGAAGATATCACTCTTCATCTTCATCACCAAAAAAATGGCGATCAAGGGCATCGATATCGTGGGATATTCGATTGTTACGGCAGGTTGGGCATTCGATAGGCTTTCCCAATTTACGTTTGAGATTGATGAATGAACGGTCGAGGTCGACGATGCTTCCGCACTCACAATAAACCTTGCCGATGTCGGGGGCGCAATGACCTCCCATCTCTACAATAGAACCTATCATCCCCGAAATACCTCTCAATCTTATTCGAACAACCATAGAGCATAAGCTGAAGTATTACCTTCATTTTCTGCCCTTCCCGTCGACCTGGCTCCGAGCCAGTTGCCTCCGTCCCTCCAAACGGCGGCGATCGTCCGAAGACGATGATTGGAAAACAACGCTTGTCTTTTAATGCTTTCGTTCTGCTACCGAAAACTATTGACTTCAATATAAACGAATGTTAAAACCTGGTAGGTACGAGTTATCATAGAGTATAAAAATAATCAGTCGAAAATCACTCGCAACGAACGATAAACAGGAATCTACGATTTGCCGCCTCAATCGGATATATAATCATATCTTCCGATTGTTATCGTTATCATGAATCATTCGTAATTGCTCGAGGACCCGGTTACGGATGTGTTGCGCAGACTCCGCGACAGATGTGCGAAGTCCGTTCTCCATCATTTTCACCTCGATCATCTCCATGGCTGTACCACATTGACAATCCATCTCGTCGTCCCTATCCAGAGAGACGTCCATCAACAGACAGACGGGGCAACGGAAGGGATACTTACGTCCGCTGAACTTGCCTCTCTTTGATATCGGATCGCCCTCCTTCTCCACCAGGTCCATCGAGAAATCCACTGTGGGAGCGTTACTGATGCTCGTCCCGACACCGAAGGAGTCGACGCCCGAACCTTGCAACTTGCTAATACTATCCTCGTCAAGGCCGCCGGTGGCGATTATCTTCACGTTGTGATGACCGGCCATATCCATCTCCCACCTGACCTCTTGGATGAGTTCACGGAATGACCCTCGGCGTGAACCGGGGGTGTCAAGCCGGATTCCTTCCAAACCAGGTATGGTCCGGCATGCTTCAAGAGCTCCGAATCTCTCATCTGAAAAGGTATCCACCAGGACTATCCTCGGAACTCCAGTGTGCGCGTGGTCGTTGAAGGCCTGGTAGGCCTTGACCTCATCGCCGATCATCAGTATCAATGCGTGTGGCACTGTTCCTAGGGCCTCCTCGCCTATGAGGTCGGCTCCTAAAGGGGATGCCACCCCATCACATCCGCCTATGTATGCGGATCTGTCCAGCATCGGGGCCAAGGCAGGATGCATGCGACGGTTACCGAATGCCATCAGATGACCCATTTCAGCGGCAATCTTGCATCGGGCCGCCTTGGTCGCGACACCGCTGGAATGACATAACATCCCTAGAATCGAAGTTTCCATCTCACCGAAACCGCAATAGGGGCCTTCGATGTTCATGAATGGTATGCGCGGACCGCGTGAGGACCTGGGGCGCCAGACTGTGCCTTCGGGGATTCCGTATAGGTCCACGGGCAAACCTTCCATCAAGCGGAGCACTTCCTCCGTGCCACATATGACCGCCCACGGCCAACCCGCAGGGAGGGATCCGGCACTGAACTCCGCTTTTACGCGGGTTTCTTCCATATCCAAAGCCTTCAACACCGCCAGGCTACGCTGGAAATAAACATCCATTGTCTTGCCCTGACGGATATCCTCCTCAGTGGCTATGAACAGCCTCTCCACGCTAACCCCTCCTCATAATCGGCACTGAGGTCATCGGTTCAACGCTTGAAGGCCTTAAGGCCCGGGTAGACCGCCTTATCTCCAAGGCGCTCCTCTATCCTCAACAAGCGGTTGTACTTCGCAGTCCTCTCGCCACGGGCGGGTGCTCCGGTCTTTATCTGCCCTGCACCCCAACCTACGGACAGGTCGGCGATGGTCACATCCTCGGACTCACCGGAGCGATGGGAGACAACGACGTTGTAACCGTTCTTGAAACTCATGATGGCAGCATCCTCGGCCTCGGATATCGTCCCTATCTGATTGACCTTCAGCAACAAAGCGTTGCCTGCACCCATACCGATGCCTTTGGACAGTCGTTCGGTGTTGGTGACGAAAACGTCATCCCCGACTATCTGTATCTTGTCACCCAGTTTATTGGTGAGCTCTTTCAGAGCATCGAAGTCATCCTCCTCAAAGGGGTCCTCGATGCTTATCAGAGGAAAATCGTCCACCATCTGAGAGTAGTGGTCAACCAACTGTCCAGAATTGAGTTCCATACCGTCAATGCTGTACACTCCGGCCTTATGGAATTCGCTGGATGCGGCGTCCAGTGCGAGGAACACCTCTTTTCCCGGCAGGTATCCTGCATCCTCTATAGCGGTCACTATCGTTGACAACGCTTCTGACGAGTTGTCCAAGGCAGGTGCGAAACCCCCCTCGTCACCGATGTTGACGGATGAGACTCCGTAGCGGTTCTTGAGTAAGGTTCTAAGCGACGTGTATATCTCAGCCGCCATTCGCAGACCTTCCGAGAATGAGGGCGCTCCGGTAGGTATTACCATGAACTCCTGTATGCGCAGGTCCCCTCCGGCGTGCTTGCCTCCGTTTATGATATTGAACATGGGCACCGGCAACGTTACATTGTCATCGCCGATGTGCTCGTAGACCTCTTCGCCCAAGGCCATCGATCCTGCCTTGGCTACGGCCATGGAGACCGCGGTGATAGCATTGCCTCCGAGCTTGGATTTGTTAGGAGTGCCGTCCGTTTCGACAAGGACTGCATCCACAGCACGCTGGTCGCTGCAATCCATGCCGACCAATGCGGGGGCGATGTATTTTCGTACATTGTCCACTGCCTGCAGGACGCCTTTGCCTCCGTAGCGGGAACCTCCATCACGCAGCTCAACGGCCTCGAATGTCCCTGTCGAAGCACCCGATGGAGCTATGGCGGTCACACACAACCCGTTCGTCCAGACCTCAGCCTCGACGGTGGGGTTACCTCGGGAGTCTAAAACCTCCCTAGCCCAAACCCTCTCGATTTTCATATAAGGTAACTCCGTAGGCCTAATCGGACATGAAGTCCAGAATCTCCTTGTTGCGCTGCATAAGCGCTAGGTCCTTCTGATCCAGGACCTGGGAGTTCAATGATATCAGAAGTGTGGCGTTGTTTTCCACCAGAAGATCATCTATCTGATTGATCATCTTAAGAACCTGGTTGAACTCGTTGTTGAGTGTCAAAACCTCCAGTCCGTCAATCAGGATTAGGCTGTTCTTGCTGTTCTCGATAAACTGTGATATGTAGGATGTTATGCTACCCAGTTTTGCAGGGTCGATATAGGCCTTTCCGGTCCTGGACGTCAACCAAATGATTGGTGTCTTCTCCAGTTCCCATTTCTCACGGATGGATTTGGGGTGGTCACTGGTGACGACCATACCCGATTTGCCTTCGTTGATCTCGACCACGAAACCCTCATACACCCTCTGCGGCTTCTTCTCCATCACAATGTAGGCCTTGCCAGACTTGAGATTGAGTTTCCGATAAACGGGAGTGGATGATTTCTCATCCTTCTTTCCGAACAGGGATTTGAATTTGAACTTCCCTTTGGGATCGGATGATTGGTCGTCAGCGGAAATGCTTTTGATCCTCTCTATCAACTCATTGCCTTTGAAGGGTTTGCGTATGTAACCGTCGACGACGTCCTGTAGACCGAATATCTCGCTGCCGATATCGGTATCGGCTGTGAACATGAGGACCTTGAGCCCTTGAGTCAAGCCATCCTCTTTCATCTTGCGGAGAATGGTCCAACCGTCCATGTCGGGAAGATTGATATCCAATAGCACCAGTTCGGGCCGGAATTGACGGATTTTGTTGAAAGCGTCCTTTCCGTTCCCAACTGCCTCTACCACATTACCTTCTGTCTTCAATATCTCAGAGACGATCTCTTGAATTGCGACGTTGTCGTCGACTATGAGGACCTTCATAATCCAATGGCCTCCATTAGTGCGCCTTTTGATGGAGATGCACGTATTTTAATAGTGCCCTCCTGG
>SKHQ01000051.1 GCA_007116915.1 Candidatus Methanomethylophilaceae archaeon | reverse complement strand
GTGTGCAGGTCAAGGACAAAATCCTCACCGCTGGTATCTATCACCTCAATGCCACGTTCGATGACACGCCGTCGCGTCTCAGGGGTGTTGGGACTGACGGATACGAAGACCCCGTCAACCCCTTGGGCTTGCAATAAGGAGTCCAAGACCCTGTCTATACAGGCCCTGCCATTTACCTCCAGCAGCGGCTTCTCCACTCCGATGGAGCTTATCCGGCTGCCCTTACCACCCGCATTCACCAGAACATCCATGTGAACACCGCCAGGCTGGCTATGGCCAGGAGCGATCTTGTCAGTTCGTTGGTGGCACCAAGCACATCGCCGTTAACCATACCGAAGTTCCTCTCCGCCACCATGGACATCAACCATCCCGATAACACGGAAAGCATCAGCATCAACCCCATCACCACAAGTCCCTGCATGTTGGACCAATCACCGATATGGGATAGATAGAGTAAGAACGGCAAGGTGAGAGCAACACTCAGAGTAGAGGATTTGATCAATGATAGAATACCGGTGTTCTTTACCGATTCACCAGCCATTCCATCGCCAGGAGTACCGAAGGCCGCCGCAGCGACACTGGCATTGCGTGAGAAGACCTCTGCCATCAGCACGATGACTATGATTCCGGCGGCCACCAGTGCAGACCATGCTGTAACGGCGAGTAAAACTGCGAACAGCGCGAAAGCGACACCGCCAGCACCGATGCGACTGTCCTTGAGAGCTCGTAGATGATCCTCACGAACACCGGACACGACAAGGCCGTCACCGAGATCCATCACCCCATCGAGGTGGAGGAAACGGTTCATCAGTGACACGGCGAAGAGTGTCGCAACAGCTGCTATGAGAGTGTCGACGACCTCACTCAGCAATGTGAGCATCACAAAGGCCATCACACCATAGAATAGACCGACCAAAGGAACCAAGTGGAAGGAACGGTCCATCGCCCTCATGTCTTCCTCATCGATATCGATGCGCATCATGGTGAAGAATGAGAACATGGCCTTCAGCGCACCCAAGCTCATACCTCCTCGAATTTTTTGGTGTATATGGATGACATTATGCCGCCGATCAGGCCGCATAATATATCATCGATGAACGGACCCATATCGCCGATTACGCCGGGTTTATGGCGATCGAAGCGGTTGAATTCGAATAGGGCCCGGGTACCGGCGATATACTCTGCCAGTTGTATGCCGAGCATCTCATCCGCTATGAGATGGATGGGATCTCGGGCGAACTCGCCTCTCTTCAACCCCCATATCTTATCGTGGTTGCCCCATTTCTCCAACAGGACGGCAGCCATGACCAATGAGTTGACGTTGATGTCATTCTCATAATGGTCCAAAGAGGTACGGAACATCTTCCTCAGCTCCTCGGTGTCCCATTCCGGGCAAGGGACGTACAGCTCCAGGGCCGCGTCCCACATCTGTGCCGGAGTCACATCGAACTCCTCCAGGGCCTTTATGAAACTGTAAGGCTCGGGGAAATCCTCACGATTCTTGAGACTGATGGCCACCGCCTCTCGAACCGATCTCGCCAAAGCGATTCCTATCGGCGTTCCGGTACCGCAGTACTGGGCCCTCTCATCACCAGGAGGGGAAACTATGGCGATGGCGTCGGATGTCGTCCCCGTCTCATCGTGACCCACGGAATGCATCCCCACCGTCTTGGCCTCGGTGACCACTATGGCAGCGTTCAT
Organism: Candidatus Methanomethylophilaceae archaeon; assembly: GCA_007116915.1. Classification (GTDB taxonomy): domain Archaea; phylum Thermoplasmatota; class Thermoplasmata; order Methanomassiliicoccales; family Methanomethylophilaceae; genus PWHV01. The sequence continues at coordinate 3,644 of SKHQ01000051.1, read as the reverse complement.
CTTAGCGGCCGTCGTCAAAGGTGCGGCACTGATTGCGATGATATTGATGGTGCCCATACGTTGCTTACGCAGCTTCGCTCTTTCCACCGACTTTCTTAGCCTTTCCGGCATATCCGTGATAATATCTCCGGCCTTGACGCGGTTTGATACCCCTGCGGTTACTATCGCTTTGCAGTTGGCGCCATCGTATTGACTGTCACAGACTGTGAGGACCGTCCTTATCTCCGCGGCGGTCATGAAACCGACCGCGTGGTCCGGAATCGATAGGTCTTGGCACACGGCATCCATGTCCTGCATCGGATCATGATGGTCATACATTTTCGGAACTTCGATTATAACGAATGTGTCGGTGATGTGTTCACCGCCGTTCTTCATCGCTGAACTTAGTACTTCCATCATGGAGTTCATTCGGACCACTGCGACCTCGAAACCCATCGAGTCGTGGAAAGTGACGTCTGCTGATATATCGTTCATAATAGACCTCCTATGATTGCGAGGATCGAATCCTCGATAAAGATTTGCACCTGGACCCCCAATAACACATACAGAGGGAGTGTGACCGCCAAGAGGAAGATGACCGAGGTCAGCTCAACCAGGCGGAGGGACCTCTCGATGTCGATGACCGTCGGCAGTGGTCCGTCCCCTATGCGGTATCCAGCAGGCTTCTCCATCGTGATACCCAACGCCCCAGCGGCAGCGGCCATCGGCCATCCGCTGTTGGGGCTGGGGGTCAAAGAATGGTCACGCAATGATATGCGGAACAATCCTCTCACATCCATTCTCAGTAGTAATGCCGCCAATGCCAAGAAGAGAAGAGAGATCCTCGAAGTAATGAATCCAAGCAAATCATCCAAACGTGCAGGGAATGTCCCCAGATTTGCGAACTTCTCCTTGCGGTACCCCCACATCGCATCCATCAGATTGGCGCATCTGAATACATAAGCTCCCGCCAATCCGAAAAGTCCCATGTAAAGTGCGGGCGAGACCACACTGTCCACGCTGTTCTCAGCGACCGTCTCCACGCAGCATGATGAGACGTGGTCGGTGCCGAGGCACGAGGTGTCGCGACTCACTATCATCTGGGTCATGGACCGCGCTGATTCAAGGTCTCCCTCGTCCAGGGCCTTACGGATTGGTGAGCAGTGTCTGCGGAAAGAGGAGACGGCGAATGTTATCTTGAAAAGAAGTGCACTGGCAATGACCCAGGCCCATATACCGACGTGTTCCCTCAACAGTGCTGTCACCAGAAGGACTGAGAACAAAGCCACGGTTGCTACCAGTACATACGACAACATTCCCATGATACGATCGTTCCACACTCCCTTTCGGGATATCCTGCGGTCCAATGCATCAACGAGATTACCTATCCACCGTAGAGGGTGTATCCTATTGGGAGGGTCGCTGAGGACGAGGTCGATTAGCAGAGCGAGAACTATGACGGCAACGGCCGCAGTAAGCATCAAGTCACCATCCCAATGATCCGATGGCATCATGCATGGCCTGTATGAATGCCTCATTGCGTTGACGGTCTTTTACACAGAAGCGGACGAACCTTTCAAAGGGTCTTCCGAAAGATGCGCAGTCCCGGACCATGAATCCGGAATCCTTCACCCGATCCTGGAACTCCGCACCGCTTGTTCTTAGACTTTGAACGGAATTGAAGTAGAAGTAGGAGTCACTTTTACGATCCACGGGAAAGCCTATCTCCTTCAGGCGGTGGAAGACCCACTCCGACTCCTCAGCCATCATCTTGGCGGCCCGCTCCACATGATCGGAATGATCCCGTATCAAAGCTGTCGCCACATGTTGTTCAACCGCCCCGACGTTCCAAGACATCCTTACCTTGTCCATACTCTCGATAATGTCCCTGTTGGCAAGACCGTAGCCTATTCGTATACCGGGGATGGCGAATGATTTGGTGAGTGATTCGGCGACCATGAGGTTGTCATAGGAACCAACGTATGAGGCGCAACTGATGTCCTCATTTCCGGGAACAAGACTCAACAGCGTCTCATCCAGGAAAACCATGACGTCCTTATGGCGGCACATCTCCACTATCTCAAGGATCTTCTTCCTCGGTTCAATCCTTCCAGTGGGGTTGTTAGGGTTGCAAATGTAGACCGCCTTGGTGGATGGCGTTATCCTGTGCAGCAGACGCTCCACATCGATGCGGAAGTCCTCGGCCTCCAATAGAAGCAGGTCATTGACCTTGGCGCCCACGACGTTGCACTGCTGGGAGTACTCTGCGAATGTGGGGCGGGGGATCAGTGCCCTATCTCCCGGATTGATGAAAACGTGAGGGAAGTTGCGAATTATCTCCGATGAACCGGATCCGATGATGACCTCCTCGACATCGACGCCGTGGTGGTCGGCCACGACCTGACGCAGATCCAGACAGGAGTCGTCAGGATAATGATGCATATGGGCTATGGATTCCTTCACCAGTTCGGTAAGGCATTCGGGGGGCCCGAAAGGATTCAGATTGTGGCTGTAGTCCTCGATATCTTCCAGCTTCCATGCTGTCCCGCCATGAACAGTACGAGGCAGTCCTTTCAGCGGTTCTCTAACCAGGTCTCTGACCCTCATCCCACCTGTAACAGCATTCCTATCGTATAAAGATGGCTGGTACATCCATCCATCATTCAATCCTTTAATCGCAGTGAACAACGAGGGTGGACGATGACCTCCCCGCTTGGGTCTTTGAAGACGCTGCAATCCACACCGTAGACATCGGCGATGTTCTTCTCGGTCACTATCTCCTCGGGAGTTCCCATACCGACGATCTTGCCCTTCTTTACCAGTATTATCCTGTCACAGTATTTGACCATCAGATTGATGTCATGGGAGGCTATGACTACGGTCATATCCTTCTCCTTCTCCATCAGATCCCGGATGTACTCCATGACCTCCAGCTTGAACCTCATGTCAAGGTGAGATGTGGGCTCGTCGATGAGCATCACGCGGGGCTCTTGGACGTAGGCCTTGGCGATGAGAGTCCGTTGTCGCTCACCGCTGCTCAGGCGGTTGATGTTCCTGTCAGCTAGGTGATCTATCTCAAACTTCACCAGGGCATCGCGAGCGATCACTTCATCCTCAGATGTCTCCCACCATAACCCCTTGCGGTGAGGGTAACGACCCATCATGACAACCTCAATCACATTGAGATTGAAATCAGGAGGGAACTCAGTAGGAACATTGGAGCAGGTCTTAGCTATTTGGGAAAGGTTGAGTTTGTGAATGTCCTTACCATCGACCAGCATCACACCGCTGCAGGGCTTCAAAAGTCCGTTTATCGTTTTGAGAAGAGTGGATTTGCCGCAGCCATTGGGCCCTATCAGACCAATCATCTCACCCGTTTTGGCTTCGAATATGATGTTCCTTAAGGCATGGTAATCCTCGTAGTAAAGATTCACCTCGTTGGAGGAGATCATCGAGCCGTTCTCATGTGGCATATTCTTTACCTCTCCGAATCAATAGATATGCGAAAAATGGCACACCTATCAAAGTCATTATTGCTCCTACCGGCAATTCAATCGGTACATATGCCAATTTTGCTATCAAATCAGCAATAGCCATGATTAGTGCACCTATTATCATAGATGCAGGAAGTAAAAGACGATGATCTCCACCCACTATCATCCTAG
>SKHQ01000030.1 GCA_007116915.1 Candidatus Methanomethylophilaceae archaeon | reverse complement strand
GCCTCTGGGTTAAAACCCTTTTCACAACTGGGACCGTGGGGTAGCTTGGTATCCTTCTGCCTTGGGGTGGCAGTAACTCCAGTTCAAATCTGGGCGGTCCCACCAAATCCCCTTCTTTTTACTTCTCATAACAGCGTGAATAAGAAAAGGATTATCTCTCATAGGGCCTTTCCCGTCTTATGCCCTTACGGAGCGTTATCTGCGTCAACGAGGAGATCTGCACCGGATGCGCCCGTTGCGCCATGAGTTGCCATGGTAGCGCCATCGAAGTTGATGATGGCAAGGCGCGGCTGGTGGACGGTCAGCTCTGCGACGGTCTCGGAGACTGTCTCGACGAGTGTCCCAACGGGGCGCTGTACCTGGACCTCCGTGATGTGGCGGATTACGACGAGACTGAGGTCCGCAGAAGGATTGCCAGTAAGGTCAAGGACTGCATCCCGGTACAAGGACAGAACGGCGGACCGGTGCGTATGCCCCGCGAGGGTGCTTTGAACTGGCCCCTCAAGCTGGAAATGGCAGGGGACTGTCTACGACTTCCAGGCATGATGGAGCTGGTAGTAGCCGGCGACTGTGCTGGCTACCTCTGTGCCGACACCAAGGACTCGGTTCGAGACAAAGCTCTGCTCCTCTGCTGCCCCAAACTCGAGGAACGTAGCTCCATGGTATCGGCCCTGGAGTGCGTGTTGCGCAACAACGATGTGCGTAAGGTAACGATTCTCAGGGTTGACATGCCCTGCTGTTCCCGTCTCAGGGGCATCGTCAAAGCGGCGATGTTATCCTGTGATAAGGACATCCCCTTGGAATTCCGCAACGTCGGAGTATGATCAGAACGGTTTCCGCTGGTCCGACCAGGAGTTGAATATCGGCTGGAATAGTTTTCCAGACGAGAATCCTTCCGTCTTATCCTTACCTATCAGTTCCGGCTCCGTCTCGGCGGTGATGACCAGTTTGCAACGCTGCGGAGCACCTTTGAATGCCACCATTGGATAGTCAGCCAGTGAGCGGACCTCTTGGACGACCCGGGTGAATTCCTCGATCTTATCGTCCGGCGTTTCGACGGGCAACTGGAATATGAAGGCGTGCACATCGACCTCGGTGTTGTAAAAGTAGGTGAACTCGGATGATTCGAAAAGCCCATCGAGCTTGGTGCGCATTGGACCGTCACCGGCCAATTCGGACATCCTCGCCTTCCAGTCGTCTCCCAGCTTGACCATGGAAGTGTCTTTGCCCAATACCTGGAACATGCCCGTTAATCAACTTCAGAATAATAAAGGTGAGTACCAAAGAACTTTTTATCGGACGAGGGGATGACCATCATATGGCGCTGAGACTGCCACCCCATTCCCATTGTCGCATCTGCGAGGCTATCATCCCCGAGAGCGAGGAGTTCTGCTCTGAGGAATGCGATAGGGAGCAGAAGGCAGAGGATTCCACACAACGACAACGGGGGATCACTTCTTTCGTTGTGATAATATCCGTTATGCTGGGAGTATTCGCCCTCAGTTTCATCATCGGATAGGCCTGAGGGCCGCGGCCACCTTGATGGCCTTGGACGTCTCACTGACGTCATGGGCGCGGATTATGTCCGCACCGTTCGCCGTGGCGATACTGGCTGCTGCCAGGCTCCCCTCGAGGCGCTCGTGAGGCTCGGATGCCAACAGCCGGGCGATGAAACTCTTCCGTGATGCACCGACGAGTATCGGCGAACCCAGGGCGCGTATCTCCTCCAGCCTCCGGATTATGTCCAGATTCTGTTGGGCGCTCTTCCCGAAACCGATACCGGGGTCGAGAATGACTTGGCCGGCTTTGCCGCCCTTGTCTATCAGAGCCTCTTTTTGATAGTGGAGATAGCGCATCACTTCGTGGACCACGTCATCATAACGGAGGTCTTCCTGCATTCCCTCCGGAGTGCCGCGCATATGCATGATCACCACGGCGACGCCGGTGCTGGCGACCAGTTCCATCATCCCCTCCTCCCGCAATCCCGAGACGTCGTTTATCATCAACGCCCCTTTGTCAACGGCCTTTTCGGCGACCATCGGCTTTCGTGTGTCCACCGAGATGGGCACGTCCGTGGAGGCTGCCAAGGCCTCAATGACCGGCAAGACCCTCGCCATCTCCGTCTGGGCGTCAACGTACACCGAGCAGGGACGTGTGGACTCGCCGCCGACATCGATGATATCCGCACCCTGCTCCACCATCTCCAACCCTCTGTCGATCGCCTTGCGGTGACTCAGGTAGGAGCCTCCGTCAGAGAAGGAATCGGGAGTGACGTTGAGCACCCCCATGAGACGTGGTTCAGCATAATCCATGCTCAGGCCTTTGGATACGGTGGCCGTTGTCTCGGACGATAACGATTCAAGAGCATCGGCCAGAGCCTGTTGCAGAGCGGTGTTGCGCAACGCCTCCATACCGGAATCGTTCAACTCGATGCGGAATGCGCCGCCCTCTTGTTGGAACCCCATGGCGCGTAGATGGTCCGCCATACTGTCGTCCTCGACCATGGCATAGTTGCCCCGAGAGGTCATGAAGGGTCGCACGAATGGTCTCATAGCAGCCTGTCCACCAATTCGGTAAGGTCCATTATAGGGATCTCATCGTCATTCGCAGACTTTAGATTTGTTACGCAGAACGGGCAGGATGTGACCAATATGTCAGCATCCGTTTCTTGCAATCGGGCGGATGCCATGTTCTTGGCCGCATCTGGGAAGGCGGACCTCACCCCTCCGCCGCCACCACAGCAACGGGACTGCTCACGGTTGTTGGACATCTCCACCAGAGTTGCGTCGGGTATCTTCATTATTACCTGACGCGGTGCATCATACACCCCGGCATGCCTGCCTAGATGGCAAGGGTCGTGGTAGGTGATGCGTTTCTTACAAGCCTGCAACGGGAGGTCCCTCTCCGCCAGCCACTCGGATACGTGGAGCACTCGGAACGGAACGTCCACGTGTAATGGATAATCCTCCTTGAACATCCGGTAGCAACCGGCACAGGACAGTATGAGCGTCTCCACGCCCAATGAAGCTATGTGTTCTACGTTACGGACCATCATGGGGACCAGTTCATCGTCCGGGCACCCGATGCGCCCCATAACGCTGCCGCAGCATTTCTCGTCCAGAACGGTGAAGTCCTCATTCAGTTTCCGCAATATGGAAAGGGTCGCCTGTGATATGGATTTGCTACGGTAGGTTGCGGTACAACCAGCGAAATATGCCAGGGGAGCGTTCCTCGGTTCAATGCCCAGTGTTTCCGGCACCGACGTCCTCTCGCCGTAAGGGTTGCCATCCGACCTCACTTTGGAAACCACCTCGGCATGCTTGGGAAGCATCCTGCCGCTGGCTACGATGTCCTTCCTCGCATCCTCCACGATGCCCACCACGTCCACCTTGGACGGGCATCTTCGGTAGCAATCCATACAGGTCGTGCAGGTGTATAGGCTGTCGATGACATCCGCATCCGGTTCCAGGTCACCCTGCACCAAACCATATGCCAATATTACACGTCCCCGGGCGGCGCTGGTGTCCCATCCCGCCTCCTTGTAAGAAGGGCAGACACTCTTGCAGAACCCGCACATTGTGCAGGTGAGCATCGCCTGCTCCATCCTCTTCAGGCGTTCGGCGTTGAAAACATTCATCCATTCACCACCTTGGGCACCGTCATGCTGCCGTCCGTCAGCACCAGCACCTTTGCTCCGGGACGGGTCTTGAGAGCTTCCTTCAAAGCACTGTCCACGTTATCGAAGGGCACCATGTGCGCCTTCCTTATCATCTCCGGGTCAAGGTCCGTCACAGCGTATATCTTCGCCCATGACGCTATCTCGGCCATCTTGGCGGCCTTGTGGTAGCCGAGGCGGTACTCGCCCTCAAGGCTCTCCAGGACCGACCGCGGGTCGTTCGAACATGAGAGTTGGTTAAGGAATGTGGCGTGGCCCACACCTTCACGGCATTTGGACACCATGATCAGGATCCCGCCCTCCTTCAATGCCCATTTGCCGTTGTCAAGGGCCTTCTGCGACTGGTAGAGGTCGACATCCATGGGATATGGTGCCACGCTGATAACGATATCCGCCTTCTCCGGTATATTCACCGAGAACACCTCGTCGGCCCAGACGACGGCTTGTCGGAAGGCCTGGTGCAAGTCCCCGGCAGCCACCCGGTATATGCGGTGGTCGCGGTCGAGGACCGTCTGCACAGAGAATATCCTCTTGCCCTCCACGGCCTTGAGCGCATCCATCATGTCCTCATGGACCGGATTGCCCTCCAACACCAGGGCCTGAGCGGCACTATCCATGGCCAGGCGGTGATTGGCCTCTATGGTGACATAGGATGCGACACCAGGCAGGAAGGACTTCCTCCCTCCGGTGTATCCGGCGAAGTAGTGGGGCTCCACGCTAGTGATTATTATTAGACGGTCGGCGTCCACAGCGATGCGGTTTATCTGCATCGGAGTGCCGTTCTTGGAACTTCCCAGATCGACCATCTCATCGGACAAAGAGTCGTGACAGTGGATGCGGTCCCTGATGTCATCGAGGATGTCACCGAATATGAACCGGTACTCCTCCTCCGTGGGGGCGCGGTGGGTCCCGGTGGCAATCAGGAATCTGCAACGGGACAGGTCGCATCGGGAGGCCAATGCATTCAATACCGCTGCGGTTGGAGTCGGACGGGTCCCGTCGTTGACGATGAACACCACATCCTCCCCTCCGGCCAGGAAATCCTCTATCATCTCGATCCCCAGCGGTTCATTCAACGCCCCCTCTATCTCCTTGCGGGCATCGCCCACGGAAACTTCGTTTGGTCCTATCACGCCGATGAGATCGCAATCACCCACATCGATCTTCTGGGTGGCGTCCCTGCCGTATCTGATATCCAGCTTCATCTGTGGGCATTAGAGAATAGTCGGATGTTTTTAATGGTTTAGCAACAACCCATCGGGAACCGTAGAAAAGGCTTATCAGCCCGGAGCCCGCTAGACCAGGCATGGTCAGGTTGGACGATCTGGGCGAGAGGGAGTTGATATCCCGTGTTTTGAGTACCCTCCGCCCCGCCCCGGGCATAGGCCCCGGGGACGATGCCGCCGCCATCGACCTCGGCGACAAGTGGTTGGTGGTCAGTTCGGACATCGTCAGTTTCCGTAGCCACAGACCGGAATCCACCCCCTGGGAGAAGGTGGGTTGGATGGCTGCGGCCGTCAATTTCAGCGACATCGCCGCCATGGGGGCGGAACCGGTCGGTTTCATCGCCTCCTACGCACTCCCGCCCGATATGGACGAAGCCGACCTCCTCGCAATCAGTTCCGGAATCGACCAGTGCGCCGAGTTCTGCGGGACCCATGTGTTGGGAGGAGATACAAAACAAGGCGAGGGTCTTATTTGCGGCACCGCTCTGGGCATCGTCTCCAAAGGAGAGATACTGACCAGGTCCGGGGCCAAGGCCGGCGATCTGGTGGCAGTCACCGGTCCGCTCGGAGGAGCCGCCGCCGGCTGGTATGCCCTGCAGGCGGGAATGGATTTCCCAGAGGCGGTGGACTGCCTCACTCTGCCGGTCCCCAAAGTCAAACAGGGCAGGGCCCTGGCGGAGACGGGGACTGTGAACTCCTGCATGGACATCTCCGACGGGTTATCCGCCACGGTGCACGAGATATGCCGGCGTTCAGGCGTGGGTATGGAGATCGTCTGGGAGGCGCTGCCGATATGGGACGGCGTCCCGTTGGTTTCTGAAGCCACCGGAGCTTCATTCGAGGACATGGTCCTCCATTACGGAGGGGAGTATGAGCTACTCTTCACCTTCCCCATGCGAATGCTCGAGACACTGAAGGAGATGGATATGCAGTTCAGCGTCATCGGCAGGGTCGTTCCCGGAGAGGATGTCCTCCTCGTCAAGGAGGCGGAGATCCAGAGGATCGATGACAGAGGGTATGAGCACTTCCGCCCCTGAGCGATCGCACAAGACATCCCACTCAGCGAAACATTATCTATCCCTCCCGCCACTAATAACGATGAGGAGGAATGAAAGGTGGAGAGGGATGATTATTGTGGGATGGCGGAGACTCTGCTCCTTACCATATGTGACAGCATAGGTGCCCGTCCTGTCGGAAGCAGGGAGAACCGAGACGCAACCGAGCTGTTCTCGGCCTGGTTGGAGGAGTGTGGATTCGAGACATCCCACCAGGTCTTCGACTGCTTCGATTGGACCGATCACGGAACCATACTGGAAGCAGGAGGGGAAGTCTTCGAGGTCTACACTGGCCCCTGGTCAGCGAAGGTTGATTTTCAGGGCCGATTGGTGGTCGCATCGTCGTTGGATGAATTGGAAAACGTCGACGCCCGTGATGCTGTCCTCCTCATACGTGATGAGTTGGCGACCGAGCAACTGATACCAAAAAACTTCCCCTTCTACAACCCCGTCGAGCAACGCCGGACCCTGTCTTTACTTGAAAACAGCGGCGCATCCGCGATCCTGGCGGCAACAGGATACAATATGGAGGTCAATGGCGCATATCCGTTCCCGGTCATCGAGGATGGTGATTTCACGATTCCTAACGCCTATATGACCGATTTGGAAGGACTGAGGCTGGTGGAGATGTGCGAAGACGGCGTGTCCCTGCGTATCAGCTCCTCTAGTGTGCCGAGCCGATCATGTAACGTGGTGGGACGGAAAGGTGATGGGGATAGGATCCTACTCATGGCCCACATCGACAGCCGTTCCGAGGGCTCCGGAGCAATAGACAACGCCGCCGGCGTCGTGGCCCTTATGTTGGTGGCGGAGATGCTGCAGGATTCGGGCCACGGTCTGACCGTGGAGATTGTGGCGGTAAACGGTGAGGACCATTACGCCAATCCTGGAGAGGTGTTACTGTTACGGGAGAACGAAGGCCGTCTCGGGGATATCTTACTGGGGATAAACATCGACGGCGCCGGTTACCGACATGGCGACACCGCCTTCTCACTGTACGGTGTTGATGATTCACATAGTGTCATGGCCAGGGAAGAGATGGTGGCCCATGGGATCATTGAAGGCGATCAGTGGCGACAGGGTGACCACAGTCTGCTGGTGCAGAATGAGGTCCCGGCATTGGCCATAACCTCGGCGGAGCTCATTGAGATAATGTCCATCGCCCATAGCCCCGATGATGTCAGTGACGTTGTGGATCCCTGCCGCCTGGTGGACGTGGCGAGCGCAGTGGTGGCTTTGATAAGCCGACTGTCGGGTGCGAGAAAATCTATTAATCCGAGCTAGTCGGATTGAAATCCGTGGTATAATGTCCGGCATAATCTTCAAGAGGGCCCGGCACTACCGTACCGTTGATGGGCGTCACATATGCGGACTATGTCCCCACGGATGCCGGATCGCACCGGGATCACGCGGCATATGCGGCACCAGGTTGGGGGCGGAGAAGGTGTTGCTGGCCGACAACTACGCCAAAGTCGTGGCTATGAACATCGACCCCATGGAGAAGAAACCCCTCTACCATTTCCGACCTGGTGAGCTGGTCATGTCCGTAGGTGGTTACGGCTGCAACATGGACTGCCTCCATTGCCAGAACCATAGCCTTTCCACCGTCAGAGACGGTGACGGCCGTCACCGGACGGTTCCACCGCATGAGTTGGTGGCGATTTGCCGTTCCGAAGGCGTCCGCAACCTGGCCTTCACCTACAATGAACCGACCATATGGCATGAGTACATGATGGACATCCACATGGTGGCCGAGGGTTTGGACCTCATCTATGTGAGTAACGGTTACATCTCCCCTGAGCCCCGCAAGGAGGTTCTGGAGCGTATAGCGGCCATGAACCTTGATGTGAAAGGTTTCAGCGAGGAATTCTACCATAAGGTCACCGGCTCTCAGCTGGCTCCGGTTTTGGAGACCGCCGAGGACTGCCTGTCGGCAGGGGTGCATCTGGAACTCACCTACCTCCTGATACCCGACCTCAATGATGACGAGACCCAGCTGAATGGATTCTGTCAATGGGTGTCGGATGTGCTCGGTGCCGATGTGCCCGTTCATTTCTCCGCCTACCACCGTGACCATCGGCTTTGTGAAGGTCGTGACACCAGTGCCGCCGACCTGTTACGCGCCAAGAAGATGGCTGCCGAGGCGGGTCTGAGATATGTCTATCTCGGCAACCTTCCCATATCTGAAGGACAGGACACCGTGTGCCAGTCCTGTGGTGCCGTGGTGGTGACGAGAACTGGTTATAAGACTGATAGCAAAGGACTGGATGGAGACAGTTGTGCAGCCTGTGGCGATAGTGTGAACATGAGGGTATGATTTGAGGATCGAGGAAATCCACAGACTGTTGGCGGAGAACTATGAGGTTGACGGCTGGTGGCCCTACACGGAAGCTTGGGACGTCATGGTCGGTGCGATACTTACCCAGCAGACAGCATGGTCCAATGTGGTCAGGGTCATGGAGGATATGCAGCAGTGCAACCTCAACTCCGTGATGAAGGTTGCGGAAGCGGATATTGAATGCCTCATGGACGTGGTGAGACCGTGCGGTTTCTTCCGTCAGAAGGCGGAGAGGCTGCAGTCCCTCGCATCACATCTGATGGAAGCGTACGAAGGCGACCCGATGCGTCTTCTTGTCAGGGATGATGCGCGTCATCTGCTGTTGCGTAACAAAGGCATCGGACCGGAAACGGCGGACTCGATATTGCTTTTCGCCGCCGGACGTCCGTACTTCGTCGCCGCCGCCTATTGCGGGAGGATCCTGGTTCGCACCGGTGCGCTGGATGATTCAGACTATCACATCGTGCAAAAAAAGGTGCATGAAACGTTGGGTAGAGAGTCGGCGGTACTCTCTGAATTCTACGCTCTATTGGTGGAGCATGCCAAACGACATTGCCGTTCCCGTCCCTTATGCGACGGGTGTCCTCTGGAACGGAGCTGCGCATTCACAGAAGAATGAACAGCGGGTTGCCCAGAACTATGATTATCATCAGTGCCGCGGTCATCGGTATGAGCAACGGTATCTTCGGAGTTACCCATACGAGCTCCGCACCCGCCTGACGGAGAGCGATGAAATCCTCTCCTTGCGGTGCCGACCTGATCTCCACACTCCCATCCTCCCGGACCCTCTCCATCGGCCAGTAGTGACCCTTTTCCGCACTGTCGATTGAAATCCTTGTACCGAGGAAGGCCTGCGGGAAGCGTATGTCACGGTTTATGATATTCCTGATCAGGAAGTAGGGAAGGATGGAGATGGACAGCACCGAGGCTAGGAACAGGACCATCAAAGGCAGGGGCAGCAACAATTGCGCCAGCTCGGAAGGGAGACCAAGGAGCGGCAGGGTCCAAAGGTCCGGATAAAGAGGGAAGAGGAAAGCCAATGCTATCAGGCATTTGGCGTCCGCCCCTCCTTTGATCACATCGAATATGTAAAGGAGGACGAACACCCAGTAAAGGATGAATGGGGTCAGGATCTCATACCTCATGCCATCCAGGCCAATAACTCCCACCGCCGCACCCAGCAGTATGAGGGCGAATGCGTAGGGGGACATCGTCAGCGCCCTGCCCATGCCCTCGTTGTCCCAGAATATGTCCAGGAACAGGACCGTGGTGGCGATTATGATCAGATAGTACTCCCATCTCAACCCTTCCATGGCAACGTGCACGGCCATGAGGGCCAACCCCGCCAGACCCATCACTGCCCAGTGGATGTCATCGGCCATACGCTCCCGCCAATCCTGACGGCTGGCGGCGAGCATGACCGTGATCGCCAACAGAACCTTGAAGAGGTCGACCCATTCCTGCATGCTGAGGTATAATGTGAGGTGGATATTAACAATATTGCCAACGCTTAATTTATTACAATGAAACACCATCACAATGGCTGATGAGGAGATCAGCCGTCGCCATCGTCTTACTTCTGTTGTTCATCACGGCATTGTCCGTGCCTTTCGCTGGTGACGCCCTCCTGACCGAAAAGGAGACCAGTTCCATGGACCAGACAGTTGTCGGCGGCAACACCGCCACCTACAGCTGGTTCGTTTACAACAAGTACAACGATTCGGTCTTCATCTCAGCATCGGCGATTTTTGACGATCCTTCAAACTCAGTGGAAAGTCATACGTTGCGTATCACCAAGACCGATCAGAGCCCGCAGGAGATCTCCGGGGTGTTATTGGATCCGAACGGTAGCGCGACAATTGAACTCGTCATAAAAATCAAAGAACTGGCTCCAAAATCCAAAGTGGAAATAAAGCTCTTATTGCTGACAGATGTCGGTGTTGACAATCAGAACATAACCGAAAGGGAGCTTGATGCAACCCTCAATGTAACTCCGGTTTACCATCTCTCCGACAGTTTCAACCGCATCCTGGGTGTTTATCCCAACATCCTTCCAGAACCGGCAAACTCTCCGTTCGGAGCCTTCCTGACCTCGATGGCCATATGGATATTTGCCGCCGGCCTCTTCATGAGGGGGATAATGCCTTGGCTGACCCGGACCATCATAGCGCACAAACGCGCATTCTGTCCTAAGATCAAGAACCTGCTGAACAAGCCGTTCTTCTATTTGGTGGTGACTTACGGTTTCTTCAGCAGCGTGTTCATACTCGGCCCTGACTACCAGACCGCCATATACATCGCTTCATTCAGCGGCATCATATACATTTCATTGATCGCCTGGATAGTCTGGGAGGTCTACAAGATCCTGGTCCATAGGCTGATGTGGTCCTTCAAGGATGAAAACGGCATCATAGACGAATCCCTCGAGCCGCTGTTCATATGGCTGGGCAAGATCATCTTGGCCATCGCCTACTTCGGGGCAGTCCTCGATGTCTTCGGCTTCGACCTCATGGTGTTCCTGGCTGGTGCCGGTATAATAGGCATAGCGTTGGCGATAGGGGCGCAGGACACATTCTCGAACTTCTTCGCCGGATTCTTCCTTTTACTGGAGAGGCCTTTCAAAGTGGGAGACCTCATAATGATGGATGACGGCGTGATATGCGAAGTCACCCGTGTGGGATTGCGCAGCACCACCCTATACAACACCTGGAACCCGCAGTATTTCATCATGCCGAACCGCCAGATAGCCGACAGTAAGATCACGAACGTCCTCAAGCCCGATCCCAAGTATTGGGTGAAGATAGATGTCGGGGTGGCCTACGGTTCTGATATCGAACTGGTCAAGAGGATCCTGTTGGATGTGGCCATGACCCATCCGGAGACGATGAAGGACGACGACCATCTGCCCTGGTCAAGGTTCATGGCCTTCGGGGACTCCTCGCTGGATTTCCGTGTCACCGCCTGGGTCCCGGATTTCCGATTAAACTACCGTGTGGCCTCAGAACTCAGGGAGGCCATTGACAGGGAGTTCCGCAAGCATGGTGTCCAGATTCCATTCCCGCAACGGGACCTGTGGTTCCGGAACAGCCCCAGCTGATCATCCTCCGGATATCAAAGCCCTGCTCTGGGAAATGCTTAGGCAGGTGCCGCGGGGCAGTGTCACCACCTACGGTGCCTTGGCCGATTCCCTCGGAGACCGTGGGGCCGCCAGGGCGATCGGTTCTTTGTTATCGAAGAATCCCACACCTCCCGACCCGCCCTGCCATCGCGTCGTCTACGCCGACGGCAGGACGGGATGGTACAAAGGAAAGGGCAAGGGCGCGGAGGAGAAGATATCCTTACTGCGGAACGAAGGTGTGGATGTTCGTGAGGGTCATGTCGATCTGGAGAAACATCTCTTCACAGACTTCCAGACCATACCCGTTCTGAAGATCATGATGGCGGAGCAGCTCGCATTGTCCAAGCAGATCGACTTCGATGGTGGCCCTCTGCCGGATACCCTCTCCGCGATAGACGTTTCCTACGACGGCGATACCGCCTTCGCCGCCCGGGTGGACTTCTCCTTGAGTGACGGTTCTGAGATCGGACGGGAATGCGTGAGAACGACGGTGGAGTTCCCCTACATCCCTGGTTATCTCTCCTTCCGGGAGGCTGAGGCTATGAGAAGCCTGCTAATGGACGACGGCCGTCTGCATCTGATAGACGGTAACGGAATCCTACATCCCCGCGGAGCAGGCATCGCCTCCCATCTCGGTCGCGACGGTCATCGGACCATGGGCGCCGCCAAGTCCCTTCTAACCGGGGAGCTTGTCGGACGGTCCATCATCATCGACGGTGAGGAGAGGGGGAGAAAAGTGGGTAAGTACTACGTTTCCGTAGGCAACCGGGTCACCCTTTCCCAAGCGGAGGAAGCCCTCACCAGACTGCTGGACATGGGAGTCGATCCTAGTCGCCGAGCCCACTCCGAGGCGACTCGTTTCAAGACTAGCGTTTGACTTCGGGAACATAGCGCTTCAAGAGAAGGGCGTTGCCTACCACCGACACATTGCTCAAAGCCATGGCCGCAGCGGCGGCCATCGGGGGCAGCAGGATTCCGGTGGAAGGATACAGTATCCCGGCTGCCAAGGGAATACATGTCACGTTGTAGATGAAGGCGAAGAATAGATTCTGATGTATCTTGGTCAGTGTGCGGCGTGACATCTGCATGGCGGCAACGACATCCTTGACGTCATCGCGGATAAGGACTATGTCCGCGGTCTCAATGGCCACATCGGTCCCGCTCCCCATGGCGATCCCCACGTCGGCCACGGCCAGAGCGGGGGCGTCGTTGATCCCGTCCCCGACCATGGCCACCACCCCTTCACCTGCCAAGCTCTTGACGGCATCGGCCTTGTCACCGGGAAGGACCTCGGCCAACACCCGGGTTATCCCCAACTCCGCAGCTATCGCCTCGGCGGCCTCGCGGCGGTCACCGGTGATCATCACCGTCTCCACGCCCATCAGCCTCAACTCGGCAAGGGCCTCCACAGCACCCTCCTTTATCGGGTCCGCCACAGCGATCACCCCCAATACGGAATCGTCATCCGCCAGGGCTATCGGTGTCCGTCCGGAAGAAGCCAGCCTCTTCATGTCTGAAGCTGCTCTTTCCGCACCGGGCCTGCCTTCCATCATACGCATCGATCCGAGTGCGAAGTTCCTTCCCTCCAATGTGAATGTCAGACCTTTACCGGGTTCGGCCATGAAATTTTCGGGCTCTCGGGGCTCAGTACCGAATTCCTCGCGATGGCGTTGCAGTACCGCGGCGGCTATGGGGTGTTCCGAACTCCTCTCGCCGGCGGCGGCTATGGAGAGGATGTCATCCTCCCCGTAGGCGATCACATCGGTGACCACCGGCTTACCTCTGGTAAGGGTACCGGTCTTATCGAATGCGATTATGTCCACCTTACCCGCCCGTTCCAGCGAACTGCCGTTCCTTATGAGTATCCCGTACTCCGCACCCTTCCCGGTGCCCACCATTATGGCCGTCGGCGTGGCCAGACCCAGTGCGCAGGGGCAGGATATGACCAGGACGGTTATGAAAACGGTCAGGGCCAGAGGGAACCGTCCCATGTCCGAACCGTAGGCATCGAAACCGAGGACGTACCAGAATACGAATGACGTCAACGCCAGGATTATGACGATGGGGACGAAGTATGCGGACACCGTGTCCGCTATCCTCTGTATCGGGGCCTTTGAGGACTGGGCGTCCTCAACCATCCTCACTATCTGCGACAGGACCGTGTCCTTACCCAGACGGGATATCGTCATCTTCACTGTCCCATTCTGATTGATTGTCCCGCCGATCATCTCGTCGCCTGCCAATTTCGTTACAGGGATGCTCTCTCCGGTGACCATCGACTCATCGACCGAGGAGGAACCTTGAGTGACCACTCCGTCAGCTGGGACCTGCCCTCCGGGGCGGACGAGGGCCAGATCTCCCAACTGGAGTTCATCCACGGATACGAGGGCCTCGCGGCCGTCCCTGAGGACTGTCGCCGTCCGCGGCTGCAGGTCCATCAACCTCCTCAACGCCTCCGAGGTCCCATGGCGGGCGAACATCTCCAGGTACTTGCCTATCAGGATCAACAGTATTATCATCGCCGATGATTCGAAGTAGACGTGAGTGTGAACGAAGAAATTTGGCAGGAACGTGACGGCGGTGCTGTAGACATAAGCGGAAGTGGTACCCATCGCGATCAGGGTGTCCATGTTCGCCCTGCGGGCGCGGATGGCGGCCAACGTGCCGGAATAGAACTGACGTCCGCAGTATAATTGGACCGGAGTGGTGAGCGTGAAGAGAAGAAGATTCTGCATCCAGGTATCCAGACCAAGGGTCACGGAGGTCATGCCGAACAGCATGCTGAGTATGAAAACCGGTATCCCCAGGACGGCGGCGATGATTATCAGTCTTTTCTGACCTTCCATCTCTTTGGCGTAGATGTCCTCCATCTCAGCGGACGTGACCTTGAAACCCGCATTCTCGACCATGCTGACGATGCGTCCTTCATCCAGGAGGCCTTCATCGAATTCCACCGTAAGATTCGATGTTGCCAGATTGGCGGTGGCTGACCTCACCCCTTCTCGAGATAGGAGACTCTTCTCCAGGCCGTTGACGCAGGCGGCGCACTCCATACCCTCCACTGAGAACCTGAGCTTCGCCCATGCGGGCTGGAAACCAAGGTCCTTTATCATTGATTCCATGGATTCCAGGTCCACCTTATCGGCATCGAACCTCACGGTGACCGTGTCGTTACCAAGGTTGACCGTGGCCTCTTCCACGCCATCGATCTCTTTGAGACCCTCTTCAACCGCATTGGAACAGACGACACATTTCATGCCTCCGATCGGAATCCTCACCGTCTCCATCCTAACACCCCCTTTGAATAAGCCCTTGAATCTATGAAGGGACATTATAATATACTACGGTATGATGACTTTGTTCAAGCACATACTTGTTCTTTTATGTTGATGTTCTTGCTGAATTCGTTGTAAATGTCTATGAAATGGGCAATTATTATATACACTTCTACTGTTCTCAACAAAAATAATACGAAATCTGACAGTATAGAGGGCGTGATTTCTAATGATTGACCATTTGGATACAAAGATGATTGAGATCCTGAAAAAGGACTCAAGAAGGCCATTCGTAGAGATAGCCCAGATACTGAAGGTCTCAGAGGGCACTGTGCGCAGCCGTGTCCGCAAGATGGTAGATGACGGCGTGATAAAAGGTTTCACGATCAAGACCAGCAGTAAGAACGTCAAGGCGATCCTCGAAATACGCATCGATGTGAACACCGATTGCGACCGTATAGCCGAGGACCTGGCCAACTACGATGGAGTCACCGAGGTCTTCGAAGTCACCGGTGACCAGGACATTGTGGCCATCGTCGACGTCGAGTCATCACCACAACTGAATGAGATAATTGAGAAAGTAAGACACTACGAAAGCGTGCTGAGTACACGCACCAGATTGATACTTAAGGAACATTTTGGAGATGAATGAGATGTTCAAGGGAACCGCGACAGCATTGATAACCCCCTTCCGCAAGGACGGGAAGATAGACGAGCAGGGCCTAAGGGACCTCGTGGACTTCCAGGAGTCCATGGGAATAGATGCCATTGTGCCATGCGGATCGACAGGAGAATCAGCGACCCTGGATCATGCAGAGCATGTGAGGGCGATAGAGGTGGTCATTGACCAGGTCAAGAAGGCCAAGATAATCGCCGGGGCGGGAAGCAACTCCACCCAGGAGGCCGTAGACCTCAGCGTCAAGTCCGCTGATATGGGTGCCGACTACATCCTTTCCATTTCTCCGTACTACAACAAGCCCACTCAAGAGGGTATTTACCAACATTTCAAGAAGGTCACCGAGGCCTGCGACCTCCCCATAATCGTTTACAACGTGCCGGGGAGAACGGGCAGCAACATGGAAGCATCGACGACCCTGAGACTTGCTGAACTTCCCGGTATAAGCGGGATAAAGGAAGCGAGCGGGGATATGGCCCAAGTAATGAGGATAATGGCTGAAAGGCCTAAGGATTTCGCCATGATATCAGGCGACGATGCTCTCACATTCCCTCTGATGGCATTGGGAGGTGAGGGAGTGATATCCGTGACCTCCAACTGCGCACCCAAGCAGATGATGGAGATGGTGAACAGTGCCTTGGCAGGGGATTTCGTCAAGGCGAGGGAGATGCACTTCAAGATGATTCCCCTGTTCAACGCTATGTTCTTGGAGCCTAACCCCATACCGATAAAGGCCGCCATGGACATAATGGGCAAGCCGTCCGGTGAACTCCGCATGCCTCTGATGGATATGACATCGGAAAACCGCAAGCTGCTGGAGAACACCATGAGGCAGCTCGGCATAATCTGAGTGTGATCCAATGACCAGAGTGGTGGTTGGAGGGGCCACCGGAAAGCTTGGCCGGCTGGTTTGTGAGCAGGTGCTCGCCGACCCTGAGCTTGAGCTTCACGGCGCCATGGTATCATCATCCGGTGGGAATGCAGGCAAGGAACTGTATCCCGGCGTGTTGGCTTTCACCCCGGAATCCTTGGAGGAGCAACTTGCCGATGCTGACGTGTATGTCGACCTGACATCGCCCACAGCAGCGGCCGAGAACGTGCTGCGGGTGCCTGCCACCGGGACAGCGATGGTCATTGGGACCACCGCCATACCTGAGGATGTGCTATGCCGCCTAGGCGAGGAATGCGCCAAGTATGGGACCTCGGCACTCCTGTCAGCTAACTTCGCATTGGGCGTCAATGTGTTCTGGAAGGCCTGCGAGGTTCTGGCGGCAGCTCTGCCCGATTATGATTTCGAGATAATCGAGATGCATCACAATCAGAAGAAGGACTCTCCCTCCGGCACCGCCGTGAAGGCTATAGAGGCTGTTCAGCGCGCTACCGGTCTGAGCGAACTCAAGCACGGACGTGAAGGCATCAGCGGCGCCCGCGGAAAGGAGATCGGCGTCCATGCCATCAGGGCTGGTGACATCGTCGGTGAGCATACATTGATAATCGCAGGAAACATGGAGCGTCTGGAGATAACACATCGTGCCATCTCCCGCGAGGCCTTCGCCCGCGGCTGTCTGACCTCAATAAAGTGGATGGCAGGGCGCAAGGAAGGCCGCTTACACGAGATGAGTGAGGTACTAGGACTATGATAACGGTCAAGAAGTTCGGAGGCACAAGTGTCGGTTCAGCCGAGGCTTTCCGACGCTCAGCGGAGATAATCCGATCCGGAGAGGGCAACACAATAGTGGTCGTCTCGGCGATGTCGGGTGTGACGAACTATCTAATTAGTTTCCTGGAGAGCGGTGAGACCAGTGCCGATGAGGTTATCGAGACCCTGCGTGACAAGCACAAGGAGGCTGCTGAAGAGATTATGTCCTCATCCCTTCTCAAGGAGTACCTCGAAGTACTTGACCTAAGACTACTGAGTCTGAAGCAACTGCTTGAGGATCCTTTTGTGCGGAACGACCCCTATTTCAACGACAATATTTCCTCACAGGGTGAGAGGTTATCCGCCGTGACCATGGCGTTCGTGCTACGGGAGTCAGGTATGGACTCGGTCCCCCTGTGCTCCGAGGAGGCAGGGATACATGCCGTAGGTTGCCCAGGAGCAGGATTCGCCGATCTGGACCTCACCAGCCGTGACCTGTCGTACACTTTGAGGCCCTTACTGGAGAACGGTAAGGTCCCGGTCATCACCGGTTTCTACGGACGTAACGGTGATGGGAAGCCGATGACTTTCGGACGCGGAGGTTCCGATTATTCCGCAGCGGTGATAGCACACGCCATAGACGCTGACTTCCTGGAGATATGGACGGACGTTGACGGTTTCATGACCGCCGACCCCCGCATAGTGGCCAATGCCAAGACCATTGAGGAGATGAACTTCAGCGAGGCCGCGGAGCTGGCCTATTTCGGTGCTAAGGTGCTGCATCCCCGGACGATAGAGCCGGTGAGGAGGAAGCACATTCCGGTGCGGGTGAAGAACTCGTTCAACCCTCAAGGCATGGGCACAATCATACACCATCTTCGCGCCCCTCAGGATGAGCTGTTGCGCAGCGTGGCCCTGAAGACGGACCTGTCAATAATCACTGTAAATTCGTCGGAGATCGCCTATCGACCCAAGATGGTGGGCCGCATCATCGACCGCATCGGGGATGCCAACGTCATAGTCTACGCGATATCCACATCACTTTCGACGGTGGCCTTCCTGATACACAACAACGATGTGAAGGAGGTGCTTCGCAACCTCAACACACTGGAAGGCGACGACATCGAAAGGATAGACGTCAAGAGCAACATGTGCCTGATCTGTGCGGTCGGGGACAATCTCCTCGATCGCTGCGGCGCATCGGCGGAGATATTCGGCAAGGTACGTGAGGCCAATGCCAATGTCGAGCTCATATCGGAAGGAGCGTCAACGGTCTCACTGAACTTCGTGGTCTCGATGGACCGGGCCACCTCGGTCGTCAAGGCT
>SKHQ01000058.1 GCA_007116915.1 Candidatus Methanomethylophilaceae archaeon | reverse complement strand
CATGGCATTGGTGAACAGACGGATATGTAATTATTATGAACTATTTCACCTTTGAAAAAATGTCCAGGGGTTAGACTCATTGCTAAATAATCAATGATTTGACATCGACACCTACAATTTATTTGTTGATGCCCTTTCTGTCGAATCTTCTTCTAACACCTCAATGTAGATTGCCGGCAAAGACTCCGCAGTACCTATCTTGTTTCAAGACCGGGAAACACGACAATTGCTTGGTTCTTCGTATAAAACAACAATTGTTCTAATCAAAAAATCACTTTTGAGAAATATTATAATAATTAGAATGCCACTCTTTATACGTCAACTGACGTGTGTTCGGGGTTGGAGGATTGGATTTGAAGGTAATTGTTATCGGTAGCGGTTTCGGTGGGCTCTCCGCAGCGGCCCTTTTGGCCCAAAAGGGCGTGGATGTGAAAGTATTTGAGAAGAACGAGAGTCCAGGCGGCAGGGCCAGTGTCCACACCGACAAAGGATATACATTCGATATGGGCCCATCCTGGTATCTCATGCCGGACATATTCGAAAGATTCTTCTCCCGTTTCGGCAAGACAACCGAGGATTTCTTTGAACTCAAGAGATTGGATCCGTCATACCGTATGTACTTCGGTGCGGACCGGAGCGTCGACATCCATTCGGACATCGAGGAAAACTACAGGTTGTTCGATTCCTTCGAGGATGACGGCGCTGAAAAACTGAAGAGATATTTGGAATCGGCCAAAGAGAAGTACGAGTTGGCTGTTAACGAACTCCTGTATCACGATTATGAGAAGCTAGGTGACATGTTCAATCGTCGTCTGATGAAGGAGGGTAGGAAGCTGAATGTTTTCCAGAACCTCGATAAGTTCGTCAGCAAGCATTTCGAGAGTAAAGAGGCCAAGAGGGTGGTCGAATACTCCATCGGCTTCCTTGGTGGCGCACCGAACAACACCCCCTCTTTCTATCACATGATGTCGCACATAGACATCACAATGGGCGTCTTCTATCCCGAGGGAGGGATGCGGAAGGTTGCTGATTCTATCTACAGATTGTCCGAAGAACTGGGAGTCGAGTACTGTTTCAACGAGCCAGTGGAGGAGATTATGTTCGAAGGGGATAAGGCAGTAGGTGTCAGGACATCCCAAGGAACATACGAAGCAGACATCGTCATAGTAAACGCTGATTACGCCCATTCCGAGATGGACCTTGTACCGGACAATCTAAGGACATATAGTGAGAAATACTGGAAGAAGCGCGTATTGGCGCCATCGGCTTTGGTGGCTTACGTGGGCGTCAACAAGAAGTTCGACGCCTTCGACCATCACACACTTTTCCTTGATGACGACTGGGAAGAGGGTTTCGACCAGCTGTTCAATCCTAAGAAGGCCGCCTGGCCTGACAAGCCCTCCTATTATGTCAACGTTCCATCGAGGACGGATACCACCGCCGCTCCGGAGGGTTGTGACACTCTGTTCATATTGGTACCACTGGCACCAGGGATCGAGGATACCGAGGCAAGGCGCGATGCTTTCTTGGAGAAGATACTGGATGATATTGCGGTTAAGATAGGCGAGGACATCCGACCGTATATAGAGACCAAGAGGATTTTCGCACTGGAAGATTTCAAGGACCGTTACAACGCCCTGCGCGGAACATCGCTAGGATTGGCCCACACACTGTTGCAGACCGCAATTTGGCGCCCCGCACACCGTAGCAAGAAATCACCGAACCTCTACTACACGGGAGGGTACACCCATCCAGGTATCGGCGTGCCGATGGTGCTCATAGCATCCACCATAGTCGCCGACCGCATCTCGGATGAGTTGGGATTGTAGGAGGGATGAGAGAAGTTGTACGAAGAGACTCACAAAAGGATATTCCAGCAAGGGAGTACCACCTACTTCAACAGCACATTGCTGTTTCCCAAACAGAACAGGAGGGACATATCCCTCCTGTACTCGTTCGTACGTGTCGCCGATGATTACGTGGACAGTATCCCTCAGAAGGTGGATGAGTTCCATGAGTTCTGCGAACTGTACCGGGAGTCCTTGGCCGGGAAGGCAAGCGGTGACGTGGTAATTGACGGCTTCGTGGACCTGATGCGCCGAAAGGATTTCGATCCCGTTTGGGTTGACGCCTTCCTGCATTCCATGGAGATGGACCTTACCATAAGTTCGTACGATAACCATACCACCTTGGACGTCTACCTCTACGGATCCTCGGAGGTGGTCGGATTGATGATGGCAAAAGTGATGGACCTCCCCAAGGAGTCCTACCATGCCGCCCGCATGCTGGGGAAGGCGATGCAGTACATCAATTTCATACGTGATGTTGACGAGGACATTACATTGGGTCGATGCTACTTCCCCCGTGAGGAGATGAAGGTCTTCGGCCTGGAGGACATGAGTGAGGAGACGGCCCGGAGCAACCCCGAAGGTTTCCGTGCCTTCATCCGCCAACAGATATCCAGATACTCCGAATGGCAGAGCCAGGCGGAGAGTGGTTTCCACTACATACCGTTCAGATTCCTTGTGCCCATAAAAACGGCATCGAACATGTACTCCTGGACGGCGCAGGAGATCGCCAAGGATCCTTTCAGCGTATTCCGTTACAAGATCAAGCCCAGTAAGCTGCGCATACTTCGCCACGGAGCGATGGTCATGCTGTTCGTATTCACATTCGGACCCAATTCGCTGTCGATGCTCAAGAACGGGGAGCTGAGCTGAGGATGCGGGATATCTCCGGTTTCCTATCGTTCCTATTCACGGTATCGAGGTTCCGGTTCTGGATATACACCGGCGGCACGTATGTCGTCGGTTATGCTCTAGGCATGGATAGCATCGATGCATTCTTCGAGTTGCCTTACTACGTATACCTGGTTTACTTCTTCTTCATAGCCAACGTATTCATCTACGGCATCAACGACCTTAAGGACGAGGAGACCGACGCCCTCAATCCTAAGAAGACGGATAAAGAGAATCTTCTGGTGGAATCCGACCGTGGACGATTGGTTTCGGCCCTGGCCTTGGTCACTTTCATCAGTCTGCTACTGATTATTACACAAACATTGGAAGAAAGACTGGTGTTCCTGACCTTCCTGTTCTTAGCATACTTCTACAGCGCCCCGCCACTCAGGTTCAAAGGGATACCCGTACTGGATTTCTCATCGAACATGCTCTACATCATGCCCGGTGTTTTCGGTTACCTACTGGCGGCGGGCGCCATGCCGCCATGGGTCCTCGTTCTTGCGGGGTTCTTCCATGTGGCGGCCATGCATCTTTTCTCGGCCGTACCCGACATCGAGTACGACCGTGCGGTGGGAATCAGGACTTCAGCCGTGCTTTTCGGCCATGATGCGTCCTTGATGATCTGTATGTTCTTCTGGTCCATGCTGGCGATCCTGACACTGATGTTGACCTCCTTCCACCCTCTGGCTTTCCTGATTCTGATCTATCCGGCCGTGCCCGCCGCCCTTCTTATTGATCGTCGGCTGGATATCAACCGCGTATACTGGTACCTCCCATACATCAACACCACGTTGGGAGGATTGTTGTTCCTCTCGTTGGTGATCATAAAATCATCCTTGATTTGATTGGGCCTAGTCACAATCTTTTTACCTTCGGACTCAGAGTTTCAACTTCAAGGAGTGATTTCCACGGGTGCGTATAGCGATGAGGGGCTGCTCCTCAAGCAGAGAGGCAGTCTTGTCAGATGGTTGAGGAGCAAAGGCTACATCAAAACCGATGCGGTGGCAAATGCGGTGCTAAAAGTTCCACGTGAGGATTTTGTCCCTCCTAGCATGAGGGATTTAAGCTATTCTGAGACTCCGTTGCCGATTCCAGGGGAAAATGCCACCATATCGTGTATTCACACCTACTGCATCTACTACGAGGCAATGGGGCTGGGGCCCGGTGATTCCATTCTGGAGGTCGGCCTCGGCTCGGGATACGGAGCGGCCTTGGCAAGGGAATTGGTCGGGCCGTCCGGTAGGGTTGTGAGCATAGAGTTGGATCCCGAGACTTACCGTTTCGGAGATGGGAATCTGAAACGCGGAGGTTATGACGATGTCATCACCCAATTGGGCGACGGTTCAGAAGGCCATGCGGAACTGGCACCCTATGACAAGATATCCATAACCGCCGCCTGTCCCGACGAGCCCACGGCCGTGATAGAACAACTACGGAAGCCTGGGACCATTGTATTTCCTGTCGGAGGGGACGGCTACCAATACCTGATGAAAATGGACGTGGATAAGGAAGGAGGACGGAGATCGGAGACATTGACCACGGTCGTCTATGTTCCCTTAAGAGGTAAGTATGGAAAGAAATGAGGAAAGTGGTTTGTTCATTGGGTCAATCGCATGGTCCAATCTTTGATATCGTTCCAATCACGGAAGTCGAAGCGTTGCGATATGTCAACACCCGCATCTTCAAATTCTCTATTCACACCGACCTTCTTAAGCACCGCCTTCACCATGAAACCGTACTTATCGAAGTCTATCTCCCCGCCGAAAAGGCCCAGTGATATTGGTTCAAGACCATGCACCTCAGCTACGTTACTAAGGAAATTCTTTCTCTGCGCCTCCTTCTCATCCGGCCGGAGATAAGACTCGGAACAGCAGACGAACATGGCGACCTTCTTGTTCCGCAGGATCTCACAATTCTCCTCCAGGAAACGTTTCGACCCCTTGGACCAACCGCCCACGATTATACTGCTACCGATAACGACCATATCATAGTCATCCACCTCGTACATGGGCTTTCGGCGTAGGTCCGCCACATCAACGGTGTGGCCTGATGACCTCAGTACATCGGCGATGGTCTCAGCTACTTTCTCGGTGGAACCGTACTTGGTCCCGAAAGCTACTAATGACCTCATGCTTGCTCAGCCCCGCGCAAATACTCATCCTTGATCAGATACAGGTAAATGATGAACACGACGGGCAGGAAAAGCCCCATAGCGGCCGACATCTGATACTCGAACATCGCCCACAGATCGAATACGATTGTGAACAAGCTGACGGCGATGGTGCCGGTCAGACCCCACGCCCGGTTCGACCATAATCCATAGGCAGTTATCATCCCCAACGCTCCGAGAAGGATGAATGTAAGATTCAGGGCAAGCATCATCTCATTGGTTATGGGTGCAACCAGTACCTCATCCCATGCATCTATGTTCCCCAACAGTATTGATCCCGCGATGGCGAAACGCATCAGCGATTGGAACAGGGCGAGAGCGCATACCAGAACTATGCCGCTTCTTCGACCTAAAATCTTTTTTGTCATATTCACTGGTAAATCAATACCTAATAAAGTTTCATTTCAACCATAAGGTTGTTAAAAAGAACCATTTAAGCACGAAATATTACCCTTTTTTCAATTGGATGCTTTAATTATTTACCATCCAAGCATGATATCATCTTTTGAT
>SKHQ01000012.1 GCA_007116915.1 Candidatus Methanomethylophilaceae archaeon | reverse complement strand
GTGGCTCTCCTTTTCATTCTGTCATTTTTTTTAATTTTATCAAACAGCGGATTCATTATCCTGTAGATGCTAATAATCCATTATGTTATCTTGATTGTAGGAATTTAAAGTTTATATCCAATATCGTCTTCCTTTGCTCAGGTGAATAGATGACCTGTACTTTTGCAACGGCCATCAACTGCATGGACGGTAGGGTTCAAATTCCTGTCATTGATTGGATGAGAGACCGTTTCGGTGTAGACTGTGTGGATATGATAACTGAAGCGGGAGCCAACGGCATTCTTGCCCTAGGTAAGGAGCCATGCATGACCAACATCCAAGAGCGCGTTATGATTTCCGTGAACGCTCATGGATCCAAATTCGTGGCTGTTGTGGGTCATCACGACTGCGCCGGCAACCCAGGCTCAAAGGATATGCAGATAGACCATGTTATGAAGGGGATAGAGGTCCTGAGATCATGGGGCATATCGACACAGATAATCGGCCTATACGTGGATGACGAATGGAAGGTAGAACTCGTCTACGACTCCGAGGCTTGAAGTTTTTCCATCTGCCCTTTACTGCCGAATGCCTTCAACAGGCTTCAGGAAGATAATGGCTAGATAAGACGTCAGTGCAAACCCTATCAACGAGGGGATGAGAAGACCGGCGTTCATCACGTATCCTGTCCACAAGGCCATTATGAGCAGTAGACTGCTGGCCACACCGATTGGCACGGGACCAGAGGTTTTAAGCAGTTCTCTGAGACCGACATAAAGAATTGCTGAATATATCAAACCGGTCAGTACCCAGCCTAGGAAATTGATAGTTGGTATCCCATAATATGGACCTCCATCCGCCCATATCCAAAGACCAGCATGAACGATTGCTGGATCGAGCACCAGGTCAGCTATCGTCAGTATCAGTGCGCTACCTGCTATCAAAAGAGGCACTGAACCTGGCCAGAACCGGGATGCCATGGCAAAGGAACCCAAAAGAATGGGAAGATATGCGAATGCAACCGTCCATGGCACAAGCCCGAACAACTTACCTCCCAAGGTTTGAGAGTACTGGAAATCCCCATACGGGAAACCGGTGACGACAGCCTGGGCCTCCACCAACAATGGCAATACACTCAGCAATATGAGCAAAACCACAGACCTACGGGCACCGGCATATCTCCAGAACGCATAATATGATGGCAGCGCCATGAGAACGATGAACAGGCCTGAGACCAGAGGCATATCCAATTGAGCATCGAAACTGACAACCGTCAATCCTGCTAAGAACAATACCAAAGCGGTTATGACCAGCAGCTTGTTGGGCCCTAACTCGTCCTTCGAAGACATGGAAACCTCAATTAGATACCAATCGTCTCTTCGGCACTCTGTATCGTTCGGCTCAGGACTGAGTACGCATCAATCATGCTGTCCTTGCTGACAACGAATATGGTGTCCGTATGACAGCTGATGGTCTCCTCTATGTTTATCCCCGCATCGGAGAGGTTGTTTATCAGATAAGCTATGACGCCGCTGGTATCCACTATGGCCTCAGGGCTCTTCACCGCTATCTCCACCAGGTCATCCCTTACCTTTATTATGTTGAAACGACCGAGGGTGTCCATTATTCGATCCTTGAGCATCTTATCACAGATGATGGTGACAGCACTTGTGCTTTGGACTACCTGGACGATGGATTTCTCATTCCAAAGATCTCGGAACAGATTGTCCATCTTGTGCATGACGGTCCAATCGTTCTTGGCGGTTATGATGCACAGTTTGGTCCGCATCTCCAACCGGCTGTCTTTGAGGATCTTGAGGATGTCCTGCTCATGATCGCTAACCCCCAACCTCTGCGCATAGCGGCGGCAGGCAATCATGACCGCCTCTTCGTTTCCGACACCTAGCTCCTTCATTATCAGGCGTGCCAAAGACGAGTAGTTGATAAGATCCTTTGAAACGCAGTCCTTTATGCTCGGATGAGAATCAATATAGGCGCGTGTCCGCTCTGCGATACTCTCCTTGGACTGCATTTTAGTCATATGTTATTCAAGGTAATTCAAGTATTAATATGTTATATTTAATACAAAAAAAATAGATATGGTAGAAAATCCGACACATTGTCAGATATCTTCCATAAAGGCTTTGATAATGTCAGATACCTTTTTCATAGACGACGGGGACACGTTCAGCGGCGGCACCATACGGACGACGTTTCCCGCACATACGTTTAGGAGGACTCCCTTCTCCAACGCGTGTTTCTGCAGATCATGGGACTTGCTCGCCATCTCCATGCCTATCATCAGTCCCGCACCACGGACATCCCGGACTTCTTCCCCGAGCAGGCCTTTGAGAGAATCCATCATTGTCTTGCCTTTTGTAGCGGCACTCTTGACCAGCCCTTCAGACTCGATGGTGCGTAGAACAGCCAGAGCAACAGCGGATGCCAGAGGGCTTCCTCCAAAAGTGGTACCGTGTGTCCCGGGGGAGAGTGTCTTCGACACCTCATCGGAACTGATTATGCACCCTATCGGGAAACCTCCGCCCATCCCCTTGGCGAGGCTGATCACATCCGGCACAACGTCATAGTGCTGGAAACCGAACCACTCACCGGTGCGTCCCATGCCGGTCTGGACCTCGTCACAAATCAACAACGACCCATTGTCGTCACAGAGGTCACGCGCGGCTTGGAAGAATTCCTTGTCACATGGACGGATACCGCCCTCACCTTGTATCGGCTCGATGATCATGGCGGCGGTGTCCTTATCGAACGCCGTCTTCAGCGATTCGATGTCATTCAGGCTGACATATTCCGCGAACTCCCCCATCAGACAACCGAATCCTTCCTGATACTTTGCCTGGGCGGTGATCTTAAGAGCTGCCGCAGTACGGCCGTGGAATGAGTTCTCGACCGCTATGACCTTACCACGGCCGGTATGGCGGACGGCGAGCTTCAGGGCTGCCTCGTTGGCCTCCGCACCGGAGTTGACGAAAAGGACCTTTTCGAGACCATCGGGTGAGACGTTGACCAACGCCTCTGCGAGTTCAGCCTGCTCCTTGATGCGGTAAAGATTTGACACGTGGATCAGACGAGAGGCCTGGTCACAAATGGCGGCTGTCATTGCTGGATGGGCGTGACCCAGTGAGTTGACCGCTATACCTGCCACCATGTCCAGGTACTCCTTGCCTGCCCCGTCATACAGGTACTCTCCGCATCCGTGGGTGAATGCCAGGTCCTGACGTCCGTAGTTCTGGAAGAGATAGGTGTTATCGAGTTCCTTTAGTGTGTCCATATCCATTGTGCTCACCCGTTCACAATCTTTGTCCCACGATGGGAGCCATCCAATATCTGACGAAGAAGGTGTTCGGCATCCTTTCCTCCTAACATGTGTGTTGAACGGACTCCTTTCTCCAATGCCAGACGGCAGGCCTCTACTTTGGGGACCATGCCGCCCATCACTATTCCGCCCTCGATGAGGTCCTCCACCTGTTTGATGGACACCTCCTTGATGAGGGATGCGGCATCGTTGACATCCGTCAGTATTCCAGGGACGTCGGTTATCAGTATCATCTCCTCACACTGTAAAGCAGCGGCTATGTGGGCAGCGGCGGTGTCGGCATTGACATTCACATGGCCCCCCTCATAGTCGATGCCGATGGGGTAGATCACCGGGACAATACCAGACAGGGTCATGTAACGCAGCTGCTTGGCATCGACGCTCTCCACGTCACCGACATGACCAAGGTCTATGGTGGCGAGATTGCCGTCCTCGTCGTAGACCAAAACCGGATCCTTGCGTTTGCAGTGCAGCAGACCGCCTTTGTACCCGGGTATGCCCATGGAATCAACTCCGGCTCCCTTCAAGGCCTTGACGATCTCACGGTTAATACGACCGAGGACATATTCAGCTATCTCCAGGGTCTGGGTGTCTGTGATTCGTAGTCCGGAGACCTTACGGGCCTCCATTCCACGGAGTTTCATCTCACGCGTTATCTCTGGCCCCCCTCCGTGGACCAGGACGGGGAGAACCCCTAAAGAACGCATCATCGCCACATCCTTGGCGAAACGCTGCAGTTCCCCCTCTCCGCTTATGGCATTGCCTCCGAACTTAATCACGATATGATTGTTACGTAGCTCCTCCAGACGGGGGAAGCTTTCCTTGATTGGAAGTTTATCCATTTGCATCCCTACGTTGTGTACTCAGCGTTTATCTTTACGTAGTCGTAGGACAGGTCGCATCCCCACCCTGTGGCGGTGTGTTCGCCATCACCGAGGACGACGACGATCTTGACGGTGTCACCCTCCATGGCCATACGGACGATGTCGACGGAGCGCTGGTCCTCGAAAACCGGGGTCCCGCACTCCAATATCGGCACCTCTATTCCGGATCCGACGATCGTCAGTTTGACGTCTTCGATCTTGAAATCACATTCACTGTTTCCCAGTGCCATCATGATACGCCCATAGTTCGGGTCGGAGCCGAATATGGCGGTCTTGACCAGAGGAGAACGTATTATCGACTTGACCGCCGAAGCCGCCCCCTCTTTCGAACCCGCGCCGCGGACCTCCACCTCGATGACCTTGGTGACGCCTTCGCCGTCCTCGACGACCATGTACGCCAGATCCTGCATCACGTTCTTGAGGGCTTTCATGAAGTTGGGGTCGTCATCGGCTGTATCGCCACCGGCCAGGCCGTTGGCCATGAGCACCGACATGTCATTGGTGCTCTGGTCGCCGTCAACGGATATCATATTGAAAGTCTCATCCAATGTCTGCTGCCATTTATCGTTGAAACTATCACTGAGTATGGCGTCAGTCGATATGAAGCTCAACGTCGTGGCGTGAAGGACCTTCATGTGAGGAGACACCATACCGCTGCCCTTCGCCACACCGGCGATGGTGATCAGGCTACCGTCACCTAGTTTGACACGGTAAGCGACCTCTTTCTTACGGGTGTCGGTTGTCATTATGGCCTCGGCGAAATCATTGTCTGCCTCGAAACCATAGGCCAACTCCTTGGATGCACGGTCTATGCCGTAAAGGATCTTCGGCATGTTTAGGAAACGTCCTATCAAACCAGTGGATATTACTCCCACCATCTCCTCGTTGTCTATTCCCAGGACAGACGCCGCATGGGCACGCATGTTGTAAACGTCCTCGATGCCACGTTTCCCCGTCAACGCATTAGCGTTGCCGCTGTTTATCACGAAGGCCTGAAGCTCGCGCGGATTGGTCTCCATCATCACCTGCACCGGTGCTGCCTTGACCTTGTTACTGGTGTATCCGATGAAACTCTTGGCCGGAACGTCTGATGTTACCACGCCTAGGTCCAGAGAGCGATACTTCACGCCCGAATGCACGCCCGCGGCCTTGAAACCCTGGGCGGCTGTGATTCCTCCTTCTATCTTTTCCATTTCTCAAACCCCCAGTCCTGGGAAGTCTATACCCATCCCTTCCGGCAACGCACACATTATATTTGCACATTGAACGGCCTGTCCCGATGCTCCCTTCACAAGGTTGTCGATACTTGAGAACACGGCAACCTTATTTCCTCCCATGCATAACGGAGCGACCTGACAATGGTTCGATCCCACAACGTCGCGTATGGAACCCTCTTCAGTGACATGGACGAAACGTTCCCCGGAATAGAACTCGGTGTACAATTCTTGCAAATCCTCAGTTGTCATCTTCTTCTTCACATTCAGATAGCATGATGACAATATCCCACGTATTATCGGCACCAGATGTGGTGAGAAGTAAACATTTCCACCCTTACCTAGTTTGTGAAGAATCAGATCTATCTCCGGTTGATGACGGTGTTTACCGCTGTTGTATGCGATGACCGTTTCACCGCAATTGGGATGGTGGGTGCGAATCGTGGGTTTGACACCCGCTCCTGAAGTCCCGCTCTTGGCATCTATGACCACGTCACCGTCAACCATATCGGCAGCGAACAACGGCGCCAACGCAAGAATACTGGCAGTTGGATAGCAACCCGGATTTGCGACGAGTTGAGCCTTTCCTATACTCTCACGGAAAAGTTCCGGAAGTCCGTATACGGCCTTGGTTAGATTGTCCTTGTCATCATGTCCTTTACCGTACCATTGGCTGTACATCTTCTCATCGTCCAAACGGTAGTCACCGCTCAGATCGACGACTTTCAGACCCATTTCCAAAAGGTATGGTACATGTTCCATTGAAACACCGTGAGGTGTGGCTAAGAACACCAGGTCGAGACCGTCATCCTCCTCGATGGACGATTTGAATTCCAGATCCACATATCCCTTGAGGTAACCATGTACCGAGCCGACAGGCTTACCTGCATTGCCGCGGGATGTCATGGCCTTCAGCTCCATACCGGGATGGTTGCATATCAGGCGTGCCAATTCGCCCCCGGTGTAACCGGTACCTCCGACGATGCCTACATTTATCATGGATAATCCTCAAATATTGTGAAGATATGAGTGATTCTAGGATTTGTTTTTAGGTTTATTGTTCTATTTCAGACATACATACTATCCTATGTATATAATAATACTATCTGACCACTTAAGCATCAAATGTCTGGATATTGTTTTTTCAACAACCGACAACAGTTGTACTTTTTTGATGACAAGCTTCATTGAACGCCTAAGGCAGAAATCTTGACCGCATTTTGAAAACAAGGTTCGACTGGACTGCGCAATACTTTATATTGTCATGAAAATACCAGGACGATTACGATGCAGGCTGCAGAGAATAAGAAAGACAAGGTAGTACTGGCATACTCCGGGGGTTTGGACACCTCGGTCGCTATACGCTGGCTTCAGGAGAACTATGACCTCGATGTTGTGGCGGTCTCCATCGATGTCGGTCAGCCCCCCCGTGACGATGATGCTATCGACAGGGCCAAGAAGATAGGCGCTGTCAGCGCATACTCCATCGATGCGCGCGAGGAGTTCGTCGAGGATTACATATTCCCTTCATTGAAAGCAAATGCCCTCTACCAAGGCGTCTATCCTCTCAGTACTGCCATAGCCAGGCCTTTGATCGCCAAGTTACTCGTGGATGTCGCTAAGAAGGAAGGCGCCAAATTCATTGCCCACGGATGCACGGCGAAAGGCAACGACCAGGTCCGGTTCGATGTAGGCATCGTATCCTTGGACCCTTCTCTGGGAATCATCGCCCCCATGCGTGAATGGCAGATGACCCGTGATGATGAGATAGAGTATGCTAAAGAGAAGCAGATACCGATTATTGTGAAGAAGGAGAACCCCTTCTCCACCGATGAGAACCTGTGGGGAAGAAGTTGCGAATGTGGAGTTCTGGAAGACCCTTGGATCGAGCCTCCTGAGGCCGCTTATGAATGGACTTCCTCCGCCAGTGACTCTCCTGATGAACCGGAGTACGTCGAGGTCGAGTTCGTCAACGGCGTACCTGTGGCATTGAATGGCGAGCTTATGGACGGAGTGGCCTTGATCATGAAGATGAATGAGATTGCCGGCAGGAACGGTGTCGGACGCATCGACCACGTCGAGGACCGCCTGGTGGGACTGAAGAGCCGTGAGATATACGAATGTCCCGCAGCCATAGCACTCATAAAGGCCCATCAGAGCCTGGAGGGGCTTGTTCTCACCCGTGACGTCCTAGCATTCAAGAAATCTGTCGAACAGCGCTTCGCCGAGGTGGCCTATGACGGTCTTTGGTTCGGCCCCTTGAGGGAGTGCCTGGAAGCATTCATAGACCAGACACAGGAATATGTCAGCGGTGTGGTCCGCATAAAGATGCACAAGGGTAACGCCGCTGTCGTCGGCCGCCGCTCCCCGTATTCGATATACGACGAGGGCTTGGCCACCTATGCGGAAGGAGATGATTTCGATCATAACGCCGCGAAGGGCTTCATCTACTGCTGGGGACTGCCCAACAAGACCGTCGCCAAGACTCAGAAGAAGGAGTGAACATGTCCAAGAAGGCATTGTGGTCAGGCCGTTTCGAGAAGGGGATGGACGAGGATGTCCTAAATTTCACATCCTCATTGGCAATAGACTCCCGTTTGGCATTCTATGATGTCATGGGCTCTTTGGCCCATGTGAAGATGCTGGGAGAGAGGGAGATACTCCCCTCCGATGACGTGGAGCTCATCTCCAACGGCCTGCGCACAATCCTTCGCGACATAGAGGACGGACGTCTGCAGTTGGATGAATCATTGGAGGATGTGCACACAAACATTGAGCAGCGTCTGACAGAGATAGTGGGACCTTCAGGAGGCAGACTGCACACTGGACGCAGCCGTAACGATCAGGTATCCACCGACTTCCGTATGTATGTCAGGGATAGTTTGTTGGAGGCCGTTGGCGGCATCGGGGCATTGCAAAGGACATTGGTGAAAAGGGCTGAGACCGAGGCGGAGAGCGTCATGCCCGGATATACCCACATGCAGCACGCCCAACCCGTTACACTTGGATTCCACCTGATGGCACATGCCTTCCGCCTCGATCGCGATGCTGACCGACTGATGGATGCCTATAGGCGTATGAACCTCTGCCCACTTGGGTCGGCGGCCATGGCCGGGACGACATATCCCATCGACAGGAAACGCAGCGCCGACCTATTGGCATTCGACGGACCGACGGAGAACGCCATGGACTCGGTCAGCGACCGTGACTTCGTTCTTGACGCCGTTTACTGTTCCTGCACCGCATCGATTCATCTATCTTCATTGTGCGAGGAGCTTATCATGTGGTCCTCGCCCGAGTTCTCGTTCGTGGAGATGGACGATGCCTACTCCACCGGCTCGTCGATAATGCCCCAGAAGAAGAATCCCGACATCGCTGAACTGATAAGAGGAAGGAGCGGTAGGCCACTGGGGGCGATGAGTGGCCTGATGGCATTGCTTAAGTCCTTACCGATGGCCTACAACCGCGACCTGCAGGAGGATAAGGAACCGGCCATGGAGGCCCTTGACAACCTGATATCCTCACTGAGGATGGCCGAGAAGATGATGGCCACGTTGAAGTTCAACACCGTAAGGATGCGCCAGATGACCGAGAAGGGATTCATCAACGCCACCGACCTCGCTGATTACCTGGTCGTCAAGGGGATGCCTTTCCGTAAGGCACATGAGGTCGTCGCCACCGCTGTCAGGAACTGTATCGAACAGGGGAAGAGATTGGAAGACCTCACCTTGGATGAGATGCGTTCGTTCTCCGATATGATCGATGAAGATGTGTTTGATGTGATCAACGTCGACAGCTGCGTTGAGCGCAGGCGTTCCTATGGAGGAACTTCGCCCCACTGTGTCCTCGTTCAAGCAACAGAGTGCATTGATAGGGTCATGAGGAGGGAATCAGCGGTGGACGAGGCCAACAGGCGCATCGATACCGCCTGGCAGAATCTGCTCGGTTAACGGACACCGTCTATGGTGTCCATCTCCATGATGTGGTCCACATCCGCGGCCTTCAGAATGGCGCTTATCTTCTCACCGAGACGGGTGACCTCGGCCCCCTTCGATGATGAGCGTATGTAGAACTCCTTCCGGTCCAAGGGGAATATCATTCTCATGCGTCCCTTGCGGTTATAGCCTTCAGGCTTGACATTCCGTTCCAGGTCACGGATGTTCAGCTCTATGAACATCTGCATGATCTCCTCGTCCTCAGGGACTTGATCGGTCTCCTTCAGAAAGAACGTTAGTAGTTCCGGGAAAACCTTGGTCAGGTGCTTGTAATCCGATTCACCGCTGAGGATGAAATGACAGCTAGAGGCCTTCATCGTCTTTTCGAACTGAAGATATGTATTTAAAGATGATGTCGCCACACTTCAGAAGCCCCGACATTCAGCCAACGATTACAATATTAACCATTGTGCCATTATCGAAATCATGTACAAGGCCCTGACCATCGCTGGTTCGGATTCCGTAGGGGGTGCAGGGATCCAGGCAGACCTCAAAGCATTCGCTTCATTGGGAGTCCATGGATGCTGTGCTATCACTGCCATCACCGCCCAGAACACCAGCGCCGTGGACAGGATACAGAGCGTCGGTGCGGATATGCTCAGGGCACAGATCGATAGTGTCCTCGATGATGTGGACATCGGCGCCGTCAAGACCGGGATGCTTTATTCAGCTGAGAATGTGTACGTGGTAAGCGAAATTCTGAATTCCCGAGAGTTACCGCTGGTTGTCGACCCAGTGATGGTCGCAGGTGTCGGTGACAGCCTTAGCAGCGATGGACTGGCAGAGGTCATGATAAAAGAGATGATGCCTCTCTGCGATGTGGTGACTCCGAACCTTTCCGAGGCCGAAACCCTCTCTGGCATAGACATACTGGACGAGGACGATGCCATGAGGGCTTGTGAGATAATCGGTTCCAATGGCTGCAGCGTCTACCTCAAAGGAGGACATATGGATTCCGAGGATGTGGTGGATTTCCTTTACCAGGGCGCGGAGTTCACCCGTTTCAGATATCC
Organism: Candidatus Methanomethylophilaceae archaeon; assembly: GCA_007116915.1. GTDB lineage: Archaea > Thermoplasmatota > Thermoplasmata > Methanomassiliicoccales > Methanomethylophilaceae > PWHV01. The sequence goes on along the minus strand of SKHQ01000012.1, from coordinate 8,427 downwards.
GCGGCTACCGACGGCCGGACATGGTGGCGGATGCACTTTGTCAGCATATATCGCCGCCAACTTGGCCAAGGGAAAGGACGTGTTAGGATCTATAATGTCCGCCCGTGATGAGATTCAATCATCGATACTGACCATGTACGATGTGGGAAAGGGTGTTAAAGTCGTCAACCCCATGATCGGGCTACTGCGACGGGCTGAAGGCCTGGATGTACTGAATCGGCTCAGGAACGTGATCGGCTCGCTGGAGTCACTTCTTCCATCTGATTGGGTGCCCCATTCAGGATCGAATGTTGTCTACGCCCTCCCCGCCGCCAGGACTGTGGATGAGGTGGCCGGATTGGAATCACGGATGATGTCCATCCGTGGCTGCGCCCGCAGTATAGGCGGAGTGGCCTTCGGCACATCCCTACATATGGCCACGGTCACCTTGACGGCCATGCATTACGATCAGGAGATGAGGTCATCCCTTAACATTCGATACGATGAGGAACTCGTCAACCTCATGGAGGAGTTGGGACTTGTGGTGGCCTGCTTCGAGAGTAATCACGTACCTGATGGATCCACAACCGCGCTGGAATGGGCGGTTTCCAATACCATTGAGGGTTGCGAGGAGTTCCCAGACGTCATATATGACCACCATGAGGCGGGAGATGCCGCCATGGTACGCATACTAGGAAGGAATCCTGAGGAACTTCTTCAGAAAATCAATCTTCTGCTTTGAGGTGATCCGACTGCGAATCGCTATGCCCACCGACAGTTATCTGCCCACCAGGGACGGAGTGTCAACGGCAGTAACGACGACGAAGAAGGCCCTGGAAGAACGGGGTCACGAGGTCATAGTCATCGCTCCAGACCCCGGCAGGGAGGAGTTGCGCGAGGAGGGAACCGTGTATTTCAAGGCACGGAAGTTCCGATCCTACCCCGGATATTTCCTACCCATATTCCCTTCCAACAAAATGGAGGTCATCAGAGGGTTGGATGTCGATGTAATCCACTGCCAAGGTCAAATGACCATGGCCATAAGGGCCATGCTAGTAGCCCGTCATCTGAAGCTACCGATCGTCACTCATTTCCACACCATGGTCACCGAGGCCATGAGGTACTACTCGCCCATACCCTTGGAATGGAACATGGCTGAGAGGCTGTTGTGGAGGTATTTCCGTATCATTCTGCATCGCTCTGACGCCGTCATAACCCCCACCGATGCGGTGGGCAAGGAGCTTCTAGGAAGAGCACCACATATCAGACGCATAGAGACCATCCCCCTAGGCATTGACCAGGAGAGATTCAATCCCGGACTGGATAAAAGCATAATGCGTAAGAGGCACGGTCTTGAGGGGAGGAAGGTTATGGTTCATGTCTCCCGGCTGTCCTATGAGAAGAACATCGAGCTTGTGTTACGTTCGATGACACTGATGGACGATGACACGTCACTGCTTATCGTCGGCACTGGGCCGGCAGAGCCGATACTCAAAAAGATGTCGTCCGAACTGGGACTCGATGATAGGGTAATATTCACCGGATTCGTCCCCAATGAGGAGTTGGCCCTGTATTACGCCGCCGGTGATGCCTCTATACTGGCATCCAAGTTCGAGACCCAGGGCCTGGTGGTTATAGAGGCAATGGCATGCGGCCTTCCCGTGGCGGCGATCGACTACCGTGCATTGAAGGAGACGGTCGAGGACGGTCACAACGGATACCTCTTCATTGATGATGAGGAATCCTGTGCAACCGCCATGCGAAAATGTCTCGCTGCTGATGATAAGATGAGAATGAATGCTAGATCCACAGCGGAGAGGTTCTCACTCGATATGACCTGCTCACGGTTGTTGGAATTGTACCAATGGGCCATTGACAGTAAGAGGGAAAGGCTGGGCGGTGTCTGATGTTCGATGTCGGTGAGATTGTATACAGTATATTCGGCCCCTATGGAGCAGCGGGCCTGCTGCTTTGTGTGATGATAATCTTCATCATAGATGCCTTGATAATGCCCACTCTCCCCGAGCTTTTCACGGTCATCGCTTACATGTACAACCCTTCTCCAGAATGGGCCCTTATGATCATGGCAACGATCCTCCTTGGTGAGTTCATCGGCATGACATCCCTGTATCTGGTCATAGAGAGGATCACCGTACCAAAAAAGATCCAGAGTATAGCCACACGCTACGTGAACTTCCTCATCATCGGTGATGAGAAACTGCTCCTTGTCAACCGTTTCGCCCCCATGATACCTTTCGCCGGGGCCTTCGTGAGCATGATGGATGGCTGGACATACCCTCGGGCATTGAAGTTCCTCCTTACCGGGGCATTCATAAAATACGGCATTATTTTGCTGATGTCCGGTTTCTTCTTCCGGATATTCAGTGGACCTGAGGCGCAGATGTACACTTTGGCATTCGTTGCCGTGTTCATCATCATATCGCTGGTATACGGCGGATTGCGTCAAAGTAAGATCAGGAAGACATCATTATGACCATAATTTGCGAAATAAATATCAGATGTCACGTTTATACAGGTTCGATGTCAAGGGATGCACGGCATAGAGGTGGTATTTAGTTGAGAATAGCGATGACCACTGACAGCTACCTTCCTTCTCCTGGAGGAGTGGTGACTGCTGTGGTAAATGCCAAGAAGGCATTGGAAGACCGAGGGCATGAGGTCATTGTCATAGCTCCCGATCCTGGAAAGGAGGAACTCCGCGAAGAGGGGACCATCTACTTCCCTGCCTGGGAATGCCGCCCCTACCCTGGTTATTTCGTTCCCATATATCCATCCAACAAGATGGATGTCATCAAGAAGCTCAAACCGGATATAATCCACTCGCAAGGGCAGTTGATAATGGGGTTGAGGAGCATGGTCGTATGCCGTAACCTGAACCTGCCGTTCGTTGTTTCATTCAACACCATGCATACCGAGGCATTGCAGTACTATTCCCCTTTCAACCTCGATTCGCATGTTACTGAGGACCTTGTATGGTTCTATTTCCGTACCCTTTTACAAAGAGCGGACGCCGTCATCACTCTCACCGATTCCATCGGAGAGGAGCTGAAACGGAGAGCCCCTCATATCAAACGTATGGAGACCATTCCCATCGGCATAGACACCAAGCGTTTCAACCCTGAAGTGGACGGATCCATCATCAAAAGCAGACTGGGGCTGGATGGCAAGAAGGTCGTCATACATGTCGGAAGGTTGTCCCATGAGAAGAACATAGGCCTGATAATCGATTCCATGAAGCATGTGGATGATCAGACTATCTTAGTCCTGGTGGGTGGCGGTCCAGCAGAGGATAAGTTGCGGAAGAAGGTGAGGACTATGGGCCTCAGCGACAAGGTGGTCTTCGCCGGTTACATACCCTCGGAGGAACTGAACCTTTACTATGCTGCCGCCGACGCCTTCGTTATCGCATCCAAATTCGAGACCCAAGGCCTGGTGGTGATAGAGGCCATGGCATGCGGTCTACCCGTGGCGGCGATCAACTACCGAGCCCTGAAGGAAACCGTCAAAAATGATGTTAACGGAAGGCTGTTCGAGGATGATGCACGCTCTTGCGCCGATGCTATCATGACATGCATCAACGCCGACGAGAGGGTCAGAAGGGGTGCGCGGGAGACCGCTGAGAATCATTCGATATATGCCAACACCGACCGTCTGATCGAATTGTACGAATACGCCATCGAATGCAACTCCAAAAAGACCAGACCGAGTTATTACAAGCGTCTTCAGAACGTTTACGACTATCTGTCACCGTTGAAGTGAACGATACACGGAATGAATTTATATCCTGGGCATCGATTTGACTGACATCTCATGTATCACATTGCATTCGCCCATAGAGAATTCCGCCCACAGAATGGCATCTCCGAGCTAGCGCTTGTAGGGGGCATTGTTTGAGGATAGTGCATGTGGATCCCTACTTCTATCCGTTCTATGGCGGCATAGAGCATCGTATCCATAACATATGTTCAGAGTTGGGTAAGGATAACGAAGTTACCATAGTGACATCCCAGCTACAGGGGACTGAGGTCGAGGAGCGTGGAGAGGGGTATGACATCCTCAGACTGAAATCACGTTACTTCGGCAACTACAATCCTCCTTATGTGACATCGAAAGGATTGAAGGAGACTCTGAAAGCGTTGGATCCCGATGTCGTGGAGTTCCATTATCGTTGGGCACCATCTTACACCAAAGATATGGCCGCTCACGAAGGAAATAAGGTCTTCTGCTGGCACAACTCGTTCGGAGAGGGTGAGGGATTTCTGCAGAGGGCGGGTTCACTGGCCAATGACCGCTTATTCCTTCCGAAACTGAAGAAATACGACATCATCACCTGTATCAGCGAGCACATACGGAACCAACTCATTGATAAGGGAGTGCCGCCCGACAAACTTGAAGTCATCAAGAACGGGGTCCATATGCCTTCCCACGTTTCAGGTGAGGAGGATGGTTACATCCTTTTCGTCGGTCGCCTTGTGGCCACAAAGGGGTTGAAGTACCTGATAGAGGCCATGAAGGATATTGAGATGCCGTTGAAGATATGTGGCAAGGGCCCGGAGTTGGAGAAACTCGCATCCTTGGCAAAAAATCTCGGTGTTGACGACAGGGTGGAGTTGTTGGGATATGTCAGCGAGGAGGAGCGGGACAGGTTGCTTGACCGTTGCTCCGTCTATGTCATGCCTTCCATATTCGAGGCCTACGGTATCGCTGCCGCTGAGGCCATGTCCCACGGTAAACCTCTGGTCGCCACGAAGACAGGAGGGTTGCCGGAGGTCGTCCAGGATGCGGGGGTACTCGTACCACCGCGTGACCCTGCGGCTCTGGCCGAGGGAATCAACTCCCTCATATCCGACGATGCTACTAGGAAAGAAATGGGAAGGAGAGCCCTAGAACTAGCAGAAGGATACAGTTGGGAGAGCGTTGCCCAGCAGACGTTGGACCAATACCGTCGACTGGTCTAATTGGTTACAAATTCACCAGGGTTATCACGAAGTTGAGGTTCTGACCTACCCTCTCCACGGAGTATTTGAAATACATTTTACCGTCCTCGATGGCATGAAGGAAGAAGGGTTCACCGTCGGCATCGACGCCCCTGACGCTGTTGACCATACTGGAGTTCAGTAGGTTCTCGATGGTTATCGAGTCCGACTCGACTGCATTAACTCTGACATCCCAGCCTTGGGATTTATCACGGTCACCGTATGACCAGTATTTCATACCCTGGACAGGTTGGTTCCGAACAACCACTTCATCAACGTTGGGGGAGTAGGTCTCGACAACCACATCCCAACCGTAAACCGGATGATTCACTACAAGACCGTTGGCGGCAGCTTCACCGAAGAAAACCTCGAACTCAGTCAGATTCATGGTCTCGCGCAGAGGCAGTTCCTCGATGAGGTCGTGGGATCTTAGCAAAGATGCAGGCACAAGTCCGTAACCTTCCTCAGGCGTCAGACTGATGGTCCTTGTCTCGCCCACAGCCAAACCAATTACTGCTGACTCGAATTTTGCCAGTAGGCGTCCATCACCTATCGTGAACTCGATTGGGACATATTGGGACTGCGGCTTCTTCGTGAATGAGAAACTCTTGGAAATATCATCATCACTTGCGATAGACCATAGGGAAGTATCGAAGACCCGGCCATTGTCAAAAGTACCGATGAAATCGACCTCCACGAGGTCGCCGTTGACAGCGGTCCTGACGCCATCATCATTCCCGCCAGAAAAACTTTCGGCAAGTGCTATTCCCGCAACTACCAGTAGACATACTACCAACACTGTGGCGGTTATGGCCACCGGGGATTCGACACCTTTACGGTCAAGTACAAGTGAAGAGGGTTTCCTCATCGAACGGAGCTATCTGACGAATGGTATAAAATCCCTTCCATCCAGATATGCTTTGGATTTCTGCTTTGTACTGCAACCAATTTAAATATCTGAGTCTGATTTTGAGACGATCCAATGCGAGCACTCTATATCCACGCTGACTTCATGGAGTTTGAAGCTAAGAAGAAGACTCCGGTGGCGGAGGAGATCCCGGAACAGATGCACGATGGCAGGATGGAGGAGGCTCTGGTCGCCTTCATCACCGTCGAGAGCGTTGATGAGGAATCGCCGGAAGAAGTCTGTGCCCAGGCGGTGGATGATATCCTGCAAACCGCTAAGCGCGTGGGTGCCGAGAGGATCATGCTTTACCCGTATGCTCATCTGAGCAATGATCTTTCATCCCCCAAAGCCGCCACGACAATGATGAAAGCCATGGAAGATTCCATCGCCTCCCAAGGGATGGAGGTCGCCAGAGCACCATTCGGATGGTATAAGGCATTCAACATACGTTGCAAAGGCCATCCCCTATCCGAACTTTCCCGCGATTTCAGTGGAAAACCTATCAAGGAAGAAAGGAAAGCCGAGGGTAGCTTCCTTATCCTGACACCGGAGGGTGAAGAGTTCGCAGTCGGTGATTTCCAAGGTGGAAGTGAATGCTTCCGGGAGATGGTGGACAAGGAAGCACTGAAGAAGGAGAGCGTTTCTATATCCGAGGAACCCAAATACCTCAGGCTTTGCCGCAAGTTCGGAATTCAGTGGGAAGCCATGAGTGACGTGGGGCATATGGCCTTCACACCCGCTGGTGCCCTAATGTTCGACCTGGTCGCTGATTATTCCACTGACATAGTCAATGACCTTGGCTTACCGATATACATGGTCAAAGGGACCAATATGTTCTCGCTTGATGAGGAACCGGTCAGGGAGCATGCCGAACTCTTCGGCGACCGCCTTTACCAGGTCAAGACCGGGAACAAGACCTTCGTCATGCGCTATGCGGCCTGCCACCAACAGTTCGCCATGATGAAGAACTGGAACATAAGCTACCGTCAATTACCGTTCGGCGCCTTTGAGGTTGCCGACTCATACCGCCTGGAGCAATCCGGGGAGACGATGCTTTGTTTCCGTACCCGTCGCCTCAACATGCCTGACCTCCATGTGGTCTGTAAGGACATGCCGGAGGCACAGCAGAATTTCTCCGTCCTCGATGAGAGGATCATGGATGAGATGGCCGTGCTCGGCAGAGAGTACGACCTGCTGATCAACCTGTCCTCGCAGAAAGCCTACGAGGAGAACAAGGAGATGATTTTGGACCTTCTGAGGAAGCACGGAAGGCCGGCTCTATTGCATTTCTACCCCGAAGGTACGAATTACTACTGGACCATCAACATAGAGTATCATATTCTCGATCAGATGAAGAGGGCTCGGGAGATCGGTACCGTGCAGATCGATGTGGGTAACGCACATCGCTTCGGCATCACATATGCCAATAAGGAAGCGGAGAAGGAGCATCCCATCATATTGCATACTGCTGTGATCGGCACCATAGAGAGATACCTCTACACACTTTTGGACACCGCCGTGATGATGGAGTCCGAAGGGAAGGTCGGGCATCTCCCGGTATGGATTACCCCGGAACAGGTCCGTCTCCTGCCGGTCACTGACGGCCATGTCGACAAGGCGAAGGAGCTTGCGGATGCACTGGAGATGTCTGGAATCCGCGTGGGTATCGACGACACTGACGCCACCGTCGGCAAGAAGGTCAGACGCGCCAAGCAGGACTGGTGTTCCTATGTGGCAGTCATCGGTGACAAAGAGGTTGAGAGCGGTAACTTGAAAGTGTACTACCGCAACGAGAACCGTGACATCGAGATGGACGTCGCCGGTCTCGGCGAACGTATCGCGATAGAGACCAGAGGCAAACCGTTCCGTAAGATGTACATGCCCCGCGAGATGAGTCGTCGGGTCGATTTCTGAGATGGGATTTTACAAAGGTTTGATTGTGAGTTCACTTCTCGAACGACCGCCCTAATCAAATTGATTGGTTGTAGCTATCAGCATGTCTTGTAATCGATAAACGGAACCGAGAGACTCATCCACGATCATAGGGATTGAAACAAGACAGACATAGCAACCCTCCATCCTTTAGACGTATCTTATCCTCACGGCAGTGTTCACCACATTGGTCACAGCGTATACTGGTAAAAATACGTGCTTTCTCAGGCATCTTGATGGTCGGTTCCATTGAGGTCATGATCTCATCCGCTGGAGCCGTGAGTATCATTCTCATCGTTTCATCCCTGTCCGCTTGACGGTTAATTGGCATCATGAGCAGACGGACACCTTCCCCGGTCTTACGGTTGAAGAAGGTGTAGGCCGACTTTCCATAAGGCTTGAAGAGCAGATTCCCTTTACCCACTGTACAAGACAGAAGATATTGGATCGCATCCACTCCGCAAGATTCATTCTCGGAGATACAGACCAGCTCTTCATCACTGGCTCTTTCCAACGGAATACCTAACGATTCCATCGCGAATTCAGATACACGATAACCTATGGCCAATCCGGGACAGGAATGACCATGGAATTCGATACACTCAGCCCATT
>SKHQ01000016.1 GCA_007116915.1 Candidatus Methanomethylophilaceae archaeon | reverse complement strand
TATTTTTGAAGGATCCATTCCATCATCTGTGAGCCTATGCCTTTGCCACGGCATTCGGCGGAAACTGTCAGTGCCAACGGATAGTACTCGTCAGCAGATACATCGTTGCTGACTGTATTCGCCATCTTCATACCGATCCTGACGCTCCTTAGTAGCCATTTAAAGCCCATGGTCCGCCCCCACTCAACGGCTTTACTGTCAGCTTCTGCCTTCTCATCACCCATGGCACCAACAAGAACACCAACGATCTCATCGTCGATAGTGGCGACCAGGGTTTTTCCAGCACTCCATGGACTACTTTCTACCTCCATTAGCACCTTGAATCTTCCCACCGCCTCATGACGATCGCCCATGATCAATGAGGTCAGGTCCGGATCAGCCTCAAAGATTAGATTTGCAACTTTGTCGGCATCATGTTTCTGTGGATTGTAAGGTTCCATCACGATTCTCATTCGCGTATCCCCTGAATTATGACTGTAGGCGGATTATAAATAATATATCGGTGAAAATATTGAAAATAAAAAAGAAAAATCGGGGGCGTCCCCGGTTTTAATATTCTTCGCAGTTTCTCTGGAAGTATTTGGGTGGATGGTCACAGGAGGGACACTTATCCGGCGGAGTTGTACCCTTGTGGAGATATCCACACTTGCGGCATTCCCACTCCACTTCCATGGTCTTCTTCCAAACCGTTCCTTCCTTGACCTCTGCGAGAAGCTTCTTGAACCGTTCGCGGTGATGGCTCTCAGCGTGGCCGATAGCCCTTAGACGAGCAGCGACATCGGGCAGATCCTCCTCATCAGCGACCTTGGCGAATTCTGGATACATGACGGTGTTCTCATAGTCCTCGCCATCGATGGAGGCCTGCAGATTTGTCATGGTGTCTCCGAAGTCCAAAGACACATCGGCTTCGACATCCACAGCCTTGATGTCCTTGTTGGATTTCGCTTTGAGGTTGTTCATCATCCTGAACAGCCATTTGGCGTGCTCCCACTCATTCTCGGCTGTCTTGAGGTAGAGCTCGGATATTTGCTCGAAGCCCTCGTCTTTGGCTACGCGGGAATATATCGTGTAGCGGTTTCTAGCCTGACTTTCGCCGATGAAGGCTTTTGCCAAATTCTCTAGAGTCTTCTGCATTTTGATACCATAGAATCAATGATTTGCAATTTACTTAAAGGTATAGAACCAACCTCTCAAGAATAATCGTTCTGTAAAGTATCCTTATTCTACCCAGCTTTGTAAAATGTGACTTTTTCATTTAGGGATTATTAAAATAGTTTATTGTATATTCTCTTAAATTGATGCAGAGAAAACGCATTCGTCAAGGGCGTCAGGCGGTCTCTCCGATCATCGGCACCATCCTTATGGTTGCAATAACAGTGATGATCTCCGGAGTCCTGCTGGTTCTAGTACTGGGTATGATGAACCCTGACGGAGTTTCTCCCACTGGAGTCCTTGATGTGAAAAAGGATGCTCAGGTCGATGATCGTTTTGAGATCTCGATCAAAGCCATGACGTTCAGCATCCCTGCCGAAGAGGCCTTTCTTACAGTCAACGGTCAAAAACCGATCAGAGCGTTGAATTCCTATCCTGTCAGCTCGCCCTACTCTGGCAACGGATTCACATTCAACACCGGTCAGACTTCACTATCTCAGATAGGAACGGGCTCCAGATTCTATCTGGATATGTCAGATTCCCTCCGGGGCAGCGTTATCACAGTGCAGTTGATGAAACAGAACGGTGCTGTCATGGCTAGCACTATGTTCTTCGTTGCAGACGGTAACTCCGGGCAAACAACTATCGATTTGAGCGACGCCACTTGGAAAAACAACACATCGGCAACATTCCCATTGGTGTTTGTCGCCTCCGATAATGAGCGTGTGACGTTGCCACATAATGCCATAGCCCCTCCGACAAAGTACTTCAACGTGAGTTGCAAAATCAAGCTCAACTCCCCGCCTTCGTCACAGGATAACTGGGCTACAATCATCAATCTGAACGGTGACAATGGTTACCGTCTGCAATTGTCAGGATCCGGAAACAATTACTTCGAATTTGGTGCTAGGAACTACTGGGTACGTTCTGACGGCAACCAAGTGGGGACTCCCGTGGAGGTAAAGGAGGGTGTGGAATATCAAATATGGGGAGTCTTCGACTTTGAACTCAGGAAGGTCAGCATATGGGTCAACGCCTCAGGTGACATTAACACCATGGTCCTGGCCGGAATTAAGGACTATAATAGAAACGAGATGCCGATATACCAAGGCGATTGGAACCTAGGAGCTCGGGGTTTCAATGATCGCTATTTCGATGGCGTGGTATATTGGTTGAATGTGGAGACCGCCTGATTCATCTCTCATTGAATTTTAGAGCCGCCGAGTTGATGCAATACCTCTTACCCGTGGTCTTCGGGCCATCATCGAACACGTGTCCGAGATGCCCTCCGCATTTTGCGCACAGTACCTCGGTACGTATCATCCCGTGACTGCGGTCCGACTCCTCTTCCACCGACTCCGCTAGAGCCTTGTCGAAGCTGGGCCAACCCGTTCCGGAATCGAATTTGTCACTGGAATCGAAAAGCTCCTCGCCGCAACCAGCGCAACGATATCTGCCGTCTGCCTTGAAATCATGATACTTGCCGCTGAAGGGCCGCTCCGTTCCCTTCTCATAGAGAACGTGTCGCGCCAACTCATCGATATCCCTTTTCGTCATCAGTTCACCTCTGATTTTGATTACTCTCTGGATTATTTGCAATTTCGCAATCTACTCCGCTGAGTATTTATCATGGTTTCAGCTTCAGAAACAAGATGGTCGGGGATGTGGATAAAAGTGCCGCCACCGGGATGGCGGTTCTGTATTTCGTTGTCTTCGTGTCCTTTTTGGACACACACGCACAGATGCCAATTCTGGCATCGTATTCCTCGGAACTCGGTGCTACGCCATTCGTCATAGGCCTGATTGTTGGAATTTATTCATTCACTAGCATAATCGGAAACGGCGTATCCGGGATCATAATGGATCGTTCAGGATGGAGGCTGCCCTTGGTGGCCGGTCTTTTCTTTGCATCAGTGTCGCTTTTCGGTTATGCCGTGGCGGCGGATTCCACAGCATTACTGGCTGTAAGGGCGGTGCATGGAGTTGCGGGAGGCCTGCTCATTCCTGCCACATTGATGGCCATATCAAGTATCTGCGACCCTGAACAGCTGAGGGGGAGGATGGCAAGATATGGTGTGGTGATCGGGACGGCAGCCTTCCTTGGTCCGATGTTCGCAGGGATGTTCGCTTCTGCCGAGGGTTTCCGTTCCACTTATCTTGTATTGGCGACTCTGATGATGGTCTGCTTCGTTATCGTTCTATTCTCACTCAGACTAATCCCTTGTGAAAAAAAGGTTCAGGAACGGGCATCAACGCCATTGAGTTTCACGCCCTTCCTCATAATATCATTCCTAGCTGCCTTTGCCACCATGGGAGCAACTGGCACACTGGTGTCTCATGTACCGGTACATGGCTCATCCATCGGACTGGACAGCGCCATGGTAGGGATGGCTTTTGGATCATTCGCTCTTATGGCCATATTGACCCAGATGATATGGCCGCGCCTGATTGCTAAGAAAGTGGCTCCGATCAATGGCTGTATAACAGGCATTGTGTTCATGGCCATGGCACTTATGATGGTGCCATTCACCTCTTCATCCCTGACTTTGATACTGTGCATGGCGTTGTTCGGTACCGGTTTCGGCACCGTCTTCCCCAACATGCTCATGCTGGTGCATTCCGGTGAGTCCAGCAGCAGAGGGAGGATGATGGCCATGTTCTTCGTGTTCTACTCCTTGGGAGTGGCCATAGTCCCTCCCGTTGCCGGTTACCTATACCAGTACCAAGGAGTGTTTCCGACCTTCACATCAATGGCATTCTGCGTGGTTATCGTACCGTCCATACTCCTAATCTCGAGAAGATATCAGAACTAGAAAACCTTTGACCAGACGTTCATGCTCTCCATGTTGCCGGATATATTGGTGTTGTAGGAGAGAGTTCCACAGTAATCGTATCCGTCACGGGCGAATACCATATTGATGCCCATCGATGCCGAGCGGGCTATTGTGTATCCTATCTTGTAACCTCTCGCCCTCATCTCCTCCTCCATATGCAGGAGGAGTGAGCTAGACATCCCCATGCCACGATGCGTCTGCCGTGTTGCCAGATCCGTCATCTCCACACAACCGTTGCTACGGTCCATCTCCGCCGCTCCCATGGCGACGAGTTTTCCCTTCTTCTTGATGCCGTAATAGGAGACGTCATTGCTCATGCAATGCAGGATGTAGTCGGGGTTGCTCATCGGGAAGGGGTATGAAGGGAACACCTCTTCCATCAACCGGGCCATCTCACGGGCGTCCTTGGCACATAGCTCAACGACCTCGTGAGCCTTCTTGGGCTTCTTCTTCGATGATGTGACCTTACGGATGGTCTGCATCTCCTTCTCCGATGGACCTTTGGAACGTGCAGGGTCGATGAAGAAGGACATGAAATGGCCATCCTCACCGGCCATCATCCTTGGTACGCTAGCCTCGATAAGGTATCCCTGATCCAGGAAAGCCTGTTTGTGGCCGTCGGGAACCTTGGCGATGACCTTGCCCCGCCCTTCCCTGCGTGCCAGCAACAAAAGCATCCGGGCAAGACCAGGCATGTCGTGGGGGTCAAGCTTCAAAAGGTATACTCTGTTGTTGAGCGGCCCGTGGTGGACCCATGACCTTCCCATACGCATCGTGGTGTCAGGCATCCTTCCTACGCTCCATGCGCGTATTCCCCTCCGGCACAAGGCTTATCGAGGAGTCATGTTCGCCTAGCAGATTGGCTATCCCTACCACGTTGTACTCCTCAGCATCATCCAGTTTGAGTTGGAGGTCGCAACCTTTACAGTCGCCGGTACAGAAGTCCGACTTGTATTCGGTGGGTTGTCTGTAGCTGGTTATGACTCCCTCGTAATTCCTGAGGATGACCTTGCTGGGAGACCAGGAGAGGACATAGTTCGGCATAACAGGTATCTTTCCGCCGCCACCCGGCGCATCGATGACGAAAGTGGGTACAGCTAGACCGCTGGTGTGTCCTATCAGGTTCTCAATAATCTCTATGCCTTTTGATACGGGCGTACGGAAGTGACTGAGCCCCTGTGACAGGTCGCACTGATACAGGTAATAGGGACGGACGCGGTTGGCAACCAACTTGTGTACCAGGGTCATCATGATCCTGGGACAATCGTTGACACCCGCCAACAACACAGTCTGATTGCCCAGTGGAATGCCGGCATCGGCCAGCTTCGCCAACGCCCTGCGTGATGACGGAGTCACCTCACGAGGATGGTTGAAGTGGGTGTTGATCCACAGAGGATGGTGCTGGGACAGCATATCCGCCAGGGCGTCTGTGACCCGATACGGGAGGACGACCGGCATACGCGTGCCTATACGGACTATCTCAACGTGATCCATGTCATCCAATTCGCTCAATATATGGTCCAAGGCGTCATTGTCCAACATGAATGGGTCGCCGCCGGACATAAGGACGTCCCTGATCTCAGTATGCTCGCGGATGTATTCCAGACCCATGTCCAACTGTTCCTTGGAGGGTAGATGGTCCCGATCCCCGACCTTCCTCTTCCGCGTACAATGGCGGCAATACATTGAGCATACATTAGCTACTGTGAAAAGCACCCGGTCCGGATAACGGTGGGTTATGCCGGGGACGGAACTGTCCATATCCTCGGACAGCGGATCCTCTAAATCCTCAGTGTTGAGATCCAACTCCTTGGGGGATGGGAAGGACTGACGGAATATCGGGTCGTTGAACAGATCCCCTCGGTCCATCAGACTGAGGTAGTACGGTGTTATGGACATCGGGAATATGTCCACGGTGGCACTGAACTGCTCCCGGTAGTTGCTCAGATCCACACCTAATAATTTCTCAAATGTATCAAGATCTCGCACTGAGTTCCTAATGTGCCATTTCCAGTCATTCCATTTCGACAACTCGATATCAATATCCAGGGACAGTTTGTCGGCTTTACCCTGATTCTTATCGGTAACCATTTAATCACTTACTCCGAGACACAAGCACCCATAACCCTATTGGTTGGGTATAATACCGTTTTTGGTATCATAAATCCTTGTGGTGGATGTTATATTTTCTAAGAGGGAATTGATATAAAACCATTACCATCCTTCCGAAGAATAGAGATTGTTTCAGCAACGATAACCGCCAGGAGGGACATTGATGATGAAATCAACTCCTTCCCCATAAACGCCATCCTCGTGAATCTCCATATGGGTAATCTCCAATATGTTCTTTGATAGGAACAATCCCAATCCAGTATTGCGCCCCTTTCCCTTATGGAAGAGTGACTCATGGTATTCTGGAGCTATGCCTCCGCCATCATCCTTGTAATGGATCAATAGATGATCGTCTTCACGCTCCAGCGATATCGTTATCCTACCTAAGTCCTGGGCATGGATGATGCTGTTATGCATGAGATTGATGAACACCTTTTCAAACAACGGGTCGGCAAGGATCTTGCAATCATGTTCAGGAAGTTCCAGTTGTATTCCTTCCAAGTCATAGTTCCGAGCGGCAGACATCACCGTACTATGGATGCTGATCCACTCAGGAAGGGAAAGGCCGATCTTCTCATAGTCCCGCATGAACATCAACTGACTGTGAATGGCATCGGTGGCTCTGTTCATTGTTTGGACCATTCCTTCTGCCTTTTCGTTACCTGCAGCCGTGTCGCCGAGGACATAAGTTAGTCCGCTGATGACCGTCAATTGGTTTATCATGTCGTGGCGGGAGATGCTGGAAAGAAGCTTGATCTTTTCATTGACCTCTGCCAATGACTTTCTCACAGCAACCTTTTCAGTTATGTCCTTCATAGTAATCAGCATCCCCTGCTTGACACCGGAAGGGGATGATATCGGCAGTGCTTCGAAGTTGAATGTCCTCAGTGAGGAATTCACATTGAGTTCAATATCCTTGATCAATGGAGCGGCAGCATCTATGGATTCTCTTATCTCATCGGATATTGAAGATAACCCTCCCCCCCTGTCCAGGAACAACTCCCCTTCCCGGTTGTTGTAGACTATGTGTTGTTTAGTGTCGATTATCAACTTTATGTCCCTCGATAAGTCGAGGACTTCTTTGAAGCTGAGGCTCCATGTGTTTATTCCGCCACGGAAGGTTATGGCGTATATCGGGTACGCCACGATGGCCAAGGCCATTATCTCAATAAGACGGGAGGGCGAGGATGTGAAAGAATCGGTTATGAACGATATCAATAAGGCCACAATGAAAGCAGCTGATAGCGCCGCCACATGTTTGACGTTCAATTGTGTTGCCCCAAAGAAATTCCTTGCTAAAAGTACCAGGAGTGTTAGTATCAGGATGATCGCATAGGCAGCCACAGCCGAATATCCCCACGAGGGTTCCAAACCGAGATAACTTGAACCTTGGAATGTCCTCACCTCGACACTGGAAAAATAGAGGCCGTGCCAGGGGTCTGTTGCTATCATGATTAGCATTAAAACGGGCACCAAAGCGAAAGATGCGATCTTCCACTTCTCATGAGGACAGCTCCCCATATAATACGAATAAAGGATTCCGGCCAAAGTGAATAACAGGATCGCATAACCTATATGAGAAACGAAGCTCCAAAACTCCAACCAAAAACGGGACTGGGCCAGAAGTTCGAACGAGAATCCCAATGCCAGAACGCATATCCCTAGCAATAAGGCTTTGACAGGCCTACCGAATGTAGAGTTGTGATGTTTAAATGAAATGAAGAACAACAGGGCCGTGTAGCCCGCGATTGCCAATACAAGGATGCTGAGCAACATTTCGATTCAATATGCCTTATGAACATAATAAATGGTTCGTAAAAGGGAAATGAAATATTCTGGATGGTCGATCAATCGCCGATCGGCTTGTATTTACCCATTGGAACGTGAATTTTGAAATTGACGCCTTGACCAGGAACTCCATTTTCAGTTATATCCAGAGCTGTAACGTCAAGAATTTGTTTGGACAGGAACAGTCCTAGACCGCTGTGATGGCCCGTGCCTTTTTCAAATAGTTTATCATGGAACTCTGGCAATATGCCGCCTCCATCGTCACTATAGTGTATGTTGAGGCCGTCAGCGGTCTCCTCGGTTTTCAATGAAATGAAGCTCACGTCCGCTCCGTGATTCAATGTGTTGTGGAGGAGGTTATCGAATACCTTTGGCAGCATCGGGTCGGCATATATCTCATAATCATCCATTTCGGAACGGATCTCGACATCTTCGATATCCTGGTTCTCAGCCGCTTCGTCTAGAACATCCGAGAGACGGACCCACTCCGGAGGAGTGGAACCTATGAGGTCGTAGTCCTTCATGAACATCAGTTGACGGATTATGGCATCAATGGCGTTGGTCATGGAACGGGTCATTCTCTGTGACCGTTCATCTGTCAAAATGTTCTCCAACATGTAATTCATACCGGTCAGTATAGTTAATTGATTCAGCATATCATGGCGGGAGATGCTGGATAGAAGATGTAACTTTTCATTAGCCAGTTTCAAAGCCTCTCTGGCCCTGACCTCATCAGTGGTGTCCTTCATGGAAACCATGGTAGCCTGGTACCTACCGATTCGCGATGTCAGAGGAAGTATGTCGAAATCGTAGTACCTCTCCTCGCCATCCTCCACCACCTTGATATCCTCATATATCGAAAGTTTTCCCATATCAACCAACGATTCTTGGATTTCGAGTGGTAACTGAGGCGGGTCGCCGAGCACATCCTTTGCCTTACGGTTGGAATATAAGACGAGGTCATCGTGAATGATTACCTTGATGTCGCTGGAGCGATCCAGAACCATCCGATAACTTAAGGACCATGTGAATACACCCTCTTTGAAAGTTACGACGTATATCGGATAGGCCATTATGCCTAACCCTATGCTTATTATGTAAGCGCTGGGTATGAGCGCGAATGGGTTTGGGAGTAATGACATAAAAATCGAACCGATTACAGCTGTAAAGAGTACGGCCATGTGTAGCACGTTGGTCTCCAATGCCCCTGTGAATGAACGCAGTATCAAGACCAACACTCCAACACACAAGAACACCACATAACTAACAAGGATCCAGTAGCCCCAAGACCTCTCCGTGACCAGGTAGGAGTAACCACTGAATTCCGAAACAATAAGCGAACGATAGTAAAATGATGTCCATGGATCTGTTGCGACCAATAATATCAGAAATAGAGGCACTATTCCGAGTACAATGGCCGATCTGAGGTCCCATTGATCCACCCAACCGAGATAGTTGAAGAATAAGAGCCCTAATCCCAATAACAGGAAACCAAAGGCCACATATTGGAACACGATCGAGATGTACATTGTAAGGAATGTTGAAGAAACCAGCTCCGTGGCTGTGAAAAGCGAACTAAGTGATACGCCAACCAATACCAGAATGATCGGCGTTCCCAAAGCTACACTCCTTCTCTCTAGTGCCTTGTATGTGAGGAAGGCCGTCCACACGAACAATGCCAACAATACCAGGAGTGCCGCCATTCGGTTGGATTATTGTCTATGGAGAGATATAATATAATCGGGCCTTGATTATGATTTAGGTGTCTTATTTATGAAAGTTATCGCGTTCAATTGCAGTCCGCGTGCGAATGGAAACACGGCAGGATTCATCTCCGAGGCCCTGTCCGCCTTGGAAGAAGAAGGGATAGAGACCGAGATCGTGCAGGTCGGGGGAGAGCCTGTCCGAGGTTGTCAAGGCTGTGGCATCTGCCGCGAAAAGAAGAACGGTAAATGTGTTTTCGACGAAGACATCATCAACGAATGCATATCCAAGATGGCGGAGGCGGATGGCATCATCATCGGATCCCCGGTCTATTTCGCTGACGTCAGCACCGAGACGAAGGCGCTCATAGACAGGGCAGGGTATGTCTCAAGGTCAAACGGTAACATGTTCTCCCGCAAGGTCGGGGCCGGGGTGGTGACGCACCGGCGTGCCGGTTCGATCCATGCCCTCGATTCCATAACGCATCTGTTCACGATAAGCGATATGTACGTCGTCGGGTCAAGTTATTGGTCTATGGGCGTAGGAAAGGCACCGGGTGACCATGTTGAAGACAAAGAGGGCATGGCAACCATGAGAAGGTTGGGCGAGAACATGGCCTGGATCCTTAAGAGGATGAAGTTATGACAGGCATGGCCCATAAAGGAAGGGTATTGATGATCATCATGGACGGACTCGGAGACCGGGCGGTCCCGGAGTTCTCCTATCGGACGCCGTTGCAGAAAGCACGTACCCCGAACATGGATTGGTTCGCTCAGAACGGCTCCTCAGGGATAATGGACGTCATATCTCCCGGAATCCG
This sequence comes from Candidatus Methanomethylophilaceae archaeon, assembly GCA_007116915.1. Lineage (GTDB taxonomy): Archaea > Thermoplasmatota > Thermoplasmata > Methanomassiliicoccales > Methanomethylophilaceae > PWHV01. The sequence continues at coordinate 8,592 of SKHQ01000016.1, read as the reverse complement.
ACCGGGCAGCGACACCGCACATCTAGCTTTGTTAGGATATGACCCTTATGAAGTGTACGCCGGGCGCGGACCATTCGAGGCTGCTGGAATAGGCCTCATCGGACGCAAGGGGGATGTGGCATTCCGTTGTAACTTCGCAACCGTTGACGACGACCTCGTGGTCACCGACCGAAGGGCTGGAAGGGTGAAGGAACCGGACACCATTGAGTTGGTGGAGGCCTTGCAAAGCCTGAAGATGGATGGGATCGAGGTCATTGTCGGTTTGGGCACCGAACACCGTGCCGCCCTCATACTCCGTGGTGAAGGGCTGAGCTCGGATGTGACCGATGTGGACCCTCATGACCATGTCAGGATATGGGAATGTAAGGCGACATCCGAGAAAGGTGAGCGGACAGCGGATGCGGTGAATGAATTCGTAGCAGCTGCCCATAGGATACTCAGAGACCATCCCATCAATGTAGCAAGAAAATCGAAGGGACTCCCTCCGGCCAATATACTCCTACCTCGTGGGGCGGGTTCTTTTCCCGACATAATCCCGTTCCCTGAGAAGACGGATATGAGATCGGCCTGTGTGGCCGGCGTAGGGATGATAAAGGGGATTTGCGGCATATGTGGACTTGATGTTCTGGAGATACCGGCCTGTTGTACAGGCGGTACCGGAACCGATATGATAGCGAAGGCCAAAGTAGCACTGGAGGCATTGGATGAATATGATTTCGTCCTGATGAACATCAAGGCGCCAGACCTCAGTGGACATGACAGTCTGGCAGACCAGAAGGTCGAGGTTATTGAGAAGATGGATGAGATGTTCGCCTACATCAGGGAGAGGCTGCCCGATGACCTCGTGGTGGCGATGACCGCGGACCACAGCACTCCCGTTTCGGTGGGGGACCATTCCGGAGACCCTGTGCCTTTGACCATTTACTCCCGACACATGGTTAGGGATTCCTGCAAGGCATACAATGAAGCTGATTGCGGCGAGGGTAGATTGGGCAGGATAAGAGGTAAGGACCTGTTGCCCATAGTCATGGATATGGCCAACCGTTCCGAGAAGTACGGCGCTTAGAACATCGAGAGGACCAAGGTTGATGACTGACCCGTATCGGCGAGGTCTTTGACACTGGTAATCTGTGCATTGGACGTCGTTAATCCGATGACGTGTACCTCGTCACCGCTCAAGATCGACCAACTGGCCTTGAACCCTGCCGGTGTCAATGAATCCAGAAGGACTTCACACAAGGCCAGAACATCGGCATAAAGAACTTCATCGCCGTAACATACTGCCAACAGTTTGTACAAGGGCATAGTCCCATAGGTTCCAGGGATTATTCTGTCCAACCTTATCTCCGTGGCCATTAGGAGGTCGTGCACCTCTTCGATATCAATGTCCGCTTCCGTTCCATCCCCGGTCAAGGCCATCAGTGAAGCCACCACGGTAAGGATTATGATGAAGACCAGGGCATCGGTTATGTTGACTATCCCCTTGCGGTCATGCATCCTTCCACACCGCCACTGTGACGAAGTACGGAATCCTCTCCCCACGCTCATCCGTGAATAGTACCGTCTTGACCGAGCTGTCGCGGAGGCCTTCCGCCATTCCGGTCATGATTGTCATACGTTCCCCGAAGGGCAATGATGGTCGTATCTCCAAAGATGCTGCATTCACGCCCTCCCTGGCAACCAAAGTGTCCAGTACTATCAAAAGCCGGGCTTCATCTGGATACCGTACACCGTCGGAGGCTTCACTCAAAAGTTCCCAAAAGACCTCCACATCAGCATTATCGTACTGAGTGGTGACGCTTGGAATGGCCTGGATGAGGAACATGCTTCCCAAACAGACCACGAGGACCGCGACCATGGCGCTCATGAAACCGGCTTCAGCCGCTTTCCCTTTCATCATCGTGAATTGAATTGATGCGGCATTCAAAACATCGGTGACTGCATCCAGACTACACTCCGCGGTTGAAATGACCGTAGGTGACCTTGCCACACAACTTACGGACTTCCCTGCGGCGGTCCATGTCCCTCTCGGAGAATATCTCCATCACGGAACGTGAAAGGTCGGCAGGCCTTCTTCTGAGGTCGATACCGTGGGATTCGATGCCCATGGCGTCAAGGTCGCCCAGGTGTTCCAATAGCACCGTGTCAGCTGAATTCAGGATATGTGCCATTCCTGCGCGGTCCTTGTTGATGGGGAAACGGTAACCTTTCCCATCCACCAGGCTCCCCTCCTCCAGTGTCGGGTCCCGTGTCACCATGAGCTCAGTCCTGCCGAAAACCATGACCTCCAACCTCCCGTGGAACCCGGAAGCCAACGATGATATCTCTGATGAGCTGAGTTCAGGAGATATCGTCTGCTGATATAAATCGGCTGGATTTCTGGAATTGAAAAGATTGAGATGGTGGGAACCGAATAATCTCCTACCTGCGAAGGCCGATGCCTGCCCGGGATCATGGACCATCAACGGCAACTCGGGCAATTCCGGCATCCGGGGTGTGAAACGCGGCATGATTGGCGCGATCTCCACGCCCGCGTCCGCACAGATATCCACTGCTTCCGCCAGATGCCTGTTGTCCTCGAAATAGACACGGTCGCAGAGATCGATGACCGCCTCCAATGACCGCAGGGAACTGAGATAAACGGAGAGTTCACCACGTACTGGTTGTCTCACATTACTTTTCCTGGTCGATTTGACACTACGACGAGGGGGTGCCTTAACTTCAATTTCAATCTTGGGAATGGATGATAATATGGATGCGAATTCCCAATCATTGCTCCTATAGGCATCGTAGGTCCCGTCAGGGAGCTCGAAGGGCACGAGAATATCATCAGGGTTAGTGACCTTGAACCCTCCTGCTTTACCGGGATTGTAAAGACTGATTCCATCGCCGACGTTCAATCTCCGGGAATCGCTACGACGGACGAGTCGCTTATCTTTGAATGTCATCTCTCCGATGGGGAGACCACGGTTATCGGCAAAACAAGTCTGGCGGACATCCGTCCCTTCCATATGGCCGGTGCTGTGTCCGCGGTTGAATACCGTCCTGAGGAGTTCCAAATCCCTTTCATTGACCGGATCCTCGACATTCTCGGATTTCAGTGCTCGCGAGTAGGCCCTAGCGACCAGGTAAACGTAAAGCGGATTGCGCATCCTTCCCTCCACCTTTACGGAGGTCACACCCGCGTCTCTGAGTCTAGGAAGCAGATGGATGCATTCCAGGTCGGAGGTCGACAGCATATATCCTTTTCCTTGGGATGTGGAGTACATCTTGCGGCAGGGTTGGGCGCATGAGCCGCGGTTGCCGGAGCGTCCGCCTAGCATGCTGGAGAATAGGCATTGTCCCGAGACCGAATAGCAAAGGGCTCCATGAACAAAAACCTCCAATTCCATGTCGGACCGGGATGCTATGTCCCCTATCTCATCGATGGATAGTTCGCGGGCGAGGATTGCACGGGAGATACCTTTTCCCCGCGCCCATTCCAGACCCTCGGAATTATGAATCCCCATCTGTGTGGAGGCATGCAGTGGGATCTTGAAATCACGCAGCTCTTCCAACAAACCCTTGTCCTGGATGATGACCGCGTCCGCATCGATATCCTCCAGCATGGCGATGAATTGCAGAGCCTCATCCATCTCCGAGTCCTTCACCAGGGTGTTGACAGTGACATATCCCTTCACATCGTGGTCGTGTAGGTATGCCAACGCACCTGCTAGTTCATCATCATTGAAATTGGAGGCGAAGCTACGAGCTCCGAAACGTTTTCCTCCCATATACACAGCATCGGCACCACCGAGGACGGCGGCGGAAAGTGCCTCCGCCGACCCGGCGGGCATCAGTAGTTCCACATGACTGCAAGGTCAGATGGTATCTTAACCATATCGGACGTAGCCTACATCCAGCCTTTCCGAACTTAAATGTAGTCCGGACTGAGACTATCGTGAAGCTGTTCTCACGAGGATCGGATCGCATCAAACCACCCCACCGCATCATGGGCGATTCCCTGCGGATAGATTGCACCGCCTGTCAAGGCCCATCGCTGCCTGGCGACCTTTCTTGCATGCGTTGCATATGCTTTCTGCTCATCGAACATCCAGCAGTGGAGAGGGTGATGGTCAGACAATACGATGACCGGGTCATACGTGGAGATGCTGTCAGTGTTCTCAAGGACCTCGCTCTCTGCCTCTCCGTCATAAGCTCTATCGACAGACCTCCAAGAAGGCGGTGCTTAACGTGCCCGTCGTCATCGTTATCGATGATGGAAAAGGCGTGGGATGGGTTTCCGGAGATTCCTGTGGTGACTATGGCCCCTACGAGGATGGGGAGGGACTGCTCCATATGCCTGGAAAAAATGCAGAATGCTCTGGGAAGGTCGAATATGATGTATGAATCGGGTGTGAAGAGAGCGAGTTATCTGGCCTTCAATCGTAAGAGGTGAAAGGATGAAGATATTACGTGAAAGGAACGAGGCGCATGCTCCACTCCTTACCAGTCTGACACGCCTCATTGGATCCAACATGCGTGAGAAGCCTTCATTCTCCGAGGCATGGCTTATCGGCTCAGGTTTAGGAGAGGAGGTTGAACAGTATGAGATAGCGGGAGCCAAAGTCAGTATCCGAAACTCTGCTGACGGCCAGGTCGACTATGTCATAATTCCGGATGAATACCGCTTGGAACGTCATGACTCAGCGTTGTTGAGGCGGGTGATAGATATCGTGTCTTCACGACCTCCCCCCGTGGGTATCCAGCCGGATCGAGGTTATATTCTATCAAGGGCCCGTGAGGCCTTGAACAGCCTGGGAGCCCAGGCCCATCGGGACTCCTCCCGAACCCTGGCCGATGACGAGAGGATATGTTCCCTCGCGGTCAGGTACACCATAGGCTATGGTATCCTCGAATCTTTACTGGAGGACCCACACATAGAGGATGTCTATGTGGATGCTCCTTGCGACCGTAACCGGGTGCATGTCACAGTCAACGGTATCAGTGGGTTCAACTCAGTGGTGAGGTGTCGTAGCAACATCATGTTGGAACAGGTAGAGATGGACCATGTCGTCTCTCGGCTCTGCCGCGTATCGGGACTGCCATTCTCCGAGACCCACCCTACCTTGGAGTGCGAAATGGGATTCAAAGGCGCGCGGGCAACTGCCATCGGTAGGCCATTGAGCCCTGCCGGGACCGCTTTGGCCTTGCGTCGCCACTCATCGCGACCGTGGACGTTGACGAGGATGATGATGAACGGCACGTTGGGCGCGGAAACGGCGGCACTCATATCACTGATGGTCGACGGCCGATCCACCATGATGATATGCGGCCCCCGTGGTGCGGGCAAGAGTTCCCTCCTCTCAGCCTGTCTCTTCGAGTTCCCCCTCTCACAGAGGATCATGACGCTCGAGGACACCCGGGAACTGCCAATAGAGGTCATGCAGGAAATGGGCTACAAGGTGCAATCGATCCTCGCCGATGACCGTAACGGTGAATCAAACGAACGTTCACGGGAAGCGTTGCGGCTCTCCTTGCGGATGGGTGAATCCGCTATGGTGATGGGTGAGGTCAGAGGGGAGGAGGTGTCCATGCTTTATGAGGGGATGCGTACTGGCCGGGCGGGAAGCACGGTCATGGGTACGATGCACGGGGAATCGGCCATCTCTCTATACGAGCGGGTGGTGCACGACATAGGCGTCAGTCCCGAGGCATTCATGGCCACCGACGCCATAATATCATTAGGACTCACCCGACCGCGTGGTTCTCAGCGGATGAGAAGGGGCATCAAGGACGTTTCGGAGATCGGGGACAGACCCGGAGAGTTCCGCCCCCTTATCGTCAACGGCGATTGGGCCCCGGACATCATCGGCTCCAGGACCATTTCCAGGATCGCATCGGCATGGGATATGACGCGGGAACAGATCATGGACAATCTCAGGTCCCGCCGGGACATGCGTTCATTCCTGGAGAGGATGGGTCAAGATGACGAAGAGTCACTGAATCCGACCTGGATCCGTCTCGCCAACGACCATCTATCTGCCTGTATGGTCGATGTCGATATGTGTCCGGAGGCGGTGGTTGCTTCGTTTGAGGACATTTACCGCAGGAGGCGGGGTGTTGATTGAGAACCGCACAGTCGGCAGGATGACTATCGGCGATTGCCATGCGGCTCTAATCGTGATGCCGTCCCTTTTGATATTCGTCCTGTTGTTTCTGTTCGTTGAAGAACGGACGGCCTTGTTATCCATCCCTGCCTTAGTCATTCTACCCTTCGTCATCTCTTCGCTGATTAAGGATATCAAGTCCAAGTCCATCAATGCGGACCTGGGAAGAGAAGGTCCAGAGATCATCGCTCTATTGTCCGTATCCCTCCACAGCGGCGATTCCCTCGAGACCGCCGTACGCTTCATGTCAGAGGGCGAGGGTGGGGCGGCAGACCATTTCCGGAGCATGCTCTGGGATGTCGAGACCCGCCGCCACGCTTCGATACGGGAGGCGTTGACATCCGACATCTCATTCAATGACGCCTCGCCGCTATCATTGGCCATGCAGTTGCTGGTGGCTGCCTCGGATGCCAGAACGGCAGAAGAAAGGACCGAGATGGTGGAGGAGGCAAACCGCATTATCATCGAGGGGATGCGTTCCTCCCTGGAGAGGTTCGCATCATCGTTGAACGTCCCGGCTATGACTGTTTTCGCAGCTGGAATCATCCTCCCTCTCATCTGCGTCTCACTTCTACCGCTCATGTCGATGGGGCAGAACATCGGGATGGAGGGAAGATATGGACATCTTGCCATCTTCGGTATGCTACTCCTGCCCATCGGTGTCGGCCTTTACATGAGAAGCGTGCTCATGCGGAACCCCCTTCCCATCGACTCATCATCACAGTCAGCACACCTGCTGATCATCATCTCAACCATACCATTGACAGCAATACTTGCCGGTCTTGGAGCCACTCCTTTCTTGGCACTGGGATTGGGTTGTCTGCCTGCCTGCCTCTACGTCAGATGGAGATTGGAAGGACCGATGCGGAGAAGGAGATTGTTGAAAACGGGCGATGATGAGATGGGAGCAAACCTGGTGAGGCTGGGGAACCATCTGCGTTCAGGCAAAAGCCTTGAGGCGTCTCTTGAGAGTTCATACCCCACGAACACCACGGCAATGGAATCAACCAGTATGATGTTGCATTCATTACGGTGTAGCCGGATGGATACCTCGGATGCAGTCATGGCCGCTTTCGCGGAAATGTCCTATACCGCTAGCCTATACCGCGCAGTTTTCAGAGCGGCTGCCAAGGATGTTGCGCAAGCGGGAATCCTCTGCATTCGGATGGGAAAGAACCTTCACCAGAGGAGGACGGCAAAGGATGAGGTGGTCAACCGTATGCGCTCCCTGACCGACATGATGTCGGCCACCAGCACGGTATTCGCACCATTGGTATTGGGCATCGGCCTATCCTTGGCAACACCGTTGGGTCAAATGGGACAAGGCATCGACACGTCCACCGTGACGTTGACAGGTCTATATCTCGTGGAATTGGCCATACTGACCTCATGGATAGGGGGTCGTTTAGAGGGTGTTGACGGAACGACACCCGTCGCCTATAAGAGCGCGGGAAGGATACCGGTTGCACTGTTGGTGTTCTTCATCTCCTGGAGGGTCTTATCTGGAAGCATCCTCGGTTGATTCTCATCAATGCCCTCTTACACCTACCAGAATGGCAATGCATCTGATGTCGAAACAAATCCGAGAGGCGTTCAAAACTAGTGGACTACATTCACCAAATGTTAAAATCCAGGGTATCGATACTTGTTCGATGGATGGACCGTACAACCGACCGGAAAAGACCCTTTTCATCATATTCGCGATTCTGGCGCTTATTCTCCTCGTGACTCCTTTCCTCAATGAAAGCGGAACATTGGTGGGACTCGATGGCAGTACCAGCACCATTGACAATGCCGACAAGTGGGAAGGAATGGATCCGTTGAGTTACATCGTCTATTACGCTGGGGATATGATGTGCCACCAGAAGGAGGACAGGTCCATACTTCTGAACGATAATCAGATAGCGGTCTGTGCCCGGGACCTCGGCTTATTCCTGGGCGTGCCTTTAGGATTCCTTTTCCTATGGATGTCTCCTCGTCAGGTCCCTTGGATCATCATCATAGCTGTCATGGTGCCTATGGTATTGGACGGAGGCATACAACTGATAACCGATTATGAATCGAACAACATAATGCGGGTTGCGACAGGACTCTTTGCCGGAGGGGGCATATCCTTTGCGATGATGAGGATATACGACAACATGACCGGTGAATGATAAAGGAGAGGCGGGCAAGAACTGGAAGTCCTGTCGCGAAGCCTTCCGTATTCAAAGTTTGGAGCACAGTCATCTCCAGTGCGTGATCAGGAGAGGCCTTATACGCTACCCGCCCCGATAGGTAATAGGAGGACTAGGATTTTAATCTAACCGTAGCGACCAGACATTTTACCAGATGGTAATCACACGATGGTTGAATCAAAAAGGTTTAAATACACTGGCAATAATCAACAGTTGGATTTTTAGAATTCATCTTTTACGAAATCTTTTGGAAGGTGTAATAATGG